>JBILEM010000015.1:0-11345 GCA_044352085.1 Schleiferiaceae bacterium | reverse complement strand
AGTCGGATCGAAACCGAGAACGAGCAGTGGAATACTTGGAGATGCTGGGCCAAAACACCGTCGGGAAGCGCGGGACCAAGTTGCTCGAAAAAGTGAATGAATCCTGTGCGGAAATGATCCAATGGGTCGAAGAGCGAACCTCCGCCTTGCTGGAAGAAGGGAAGTTGGTGGCGCTGCTTGGAGGAGATCACAGCACCCCTTTGGGGTATATCCGGGCATTGGGCAAGGTGCACGGCACGTTTGGGATCTTGCAGATTGATGCCCACATGGACCTGAGAGAGGCGTACGAAGGATTTACCTATTCCCACGCCTCCATCATGTACAACGCGCTGCAAACGGGCCATATTTCCCACTTGGTTCAAGTAGGCATCCGGGACTTTTGCCAAGAAGAGGTCGACTTGGTTGCTAACGATCCCCGTATTCAAGTCCATTACGATCGCGACTTGAAACACGCGGCCTTTCGCGGCGAACTTTGGACCGAGCGCGTACAAAACATCGTGAAAAGCTTGCCTGAAAAGGTGTATCTCTCTTTCGACATCGACGGACTGGACCCCAAACTATGCCCGAACACCGGCACTCCCGTCGCCGGAGGATTGGAAGCAGAACAAGTGCTCTTTTTGGTAGAATCGGTCTTGGACTCGGGACGAACCTTAATTGGTTTGGACCTGAATGAAATTGCCCCTGGCCCAGAGGGCGACTGGGATGCAAACGTAGGAGCGCGCCTGCTCTACCGCTTGTGCAATTTACTGGGTGAGAGCAACGGACGCTTGCGTACCTTTGTGCCATGAAATGCGGAGTCGTCACTTTTCCTGGATCCAACTGCGATCAAGACATGATTTTAGCCCTGCGCGAGGGCATGGGCGTTGAAACGGTCTCGCTTTGGCACAAGGACACCGACCTGCAAGGGGTTGATTTGGTGGTTCTTCCAGGCGGATTTTCGTACGGAGACTACCTCCGTTCGGGAGCCATTGCTCGATTCTCCCCCATTATGGGCGAAGTCATGCGCCACGCTGACCGCGGCGGTTATGTTTTAGGCGTTTGCAACGGCTTTCAGATTCTAACGGAGTCTGGATTGCTGCCTGGGGCCTTGTTGCACAACGAAAGCCACAAATTCATCTGCAAGAACGTCCACCTGCGGGTTCAGTCTCCTCTCAGTCCTATAACGGCTGGATTGGAGGAAAACGGGGTCTTTCAGATTCCCATTGCCCACGGAGAGGGACGGTTCCATGCCAGCGACGAGGTGCTCAAAGAGCTGAACGACAACGGCCAAGTCCTTTTCCGTTATTGCACGGCTGAGGGTTCCATTACCCCCGAGGCAAACCCCAACGGTGCCGCTGAAAATATCGCCGGGATCACCAACCGTTTCCGCAATGTGATGGGCATGATGCCGCACCCCGAGCGGGCCGTCGATGGCGACTTGGGCAATACCGACGGCATTGCCCTGTTTGAGAGCCTCTTAGCACACATGGTATCGGTGGCGCGGTAAGTCTTGTTTCTGACTCAATAAAAAGCCCCGAGCGATTGCATCGCTCGGGGCTTTTTTGTGGTTCCCAGCGCCTCCAAAAGGGGGCGCTTGGTACGCCTACTTCCGAAGGACTACGCGCGCCATTTGGGTCGATTGAGCATCGGTCCAACGCACCAAGTACACGCCAGGCGATAGGGCTTGCAAGTCCAAGGACTCCTGGGCCAATGCGCCCGTGCCAGTTCCTGTTCGGGAGATTAGGCGGGCTCCGTCGGAGGAGAGTACTTCCAGGGTGTAAACGGCCCCTGCAGGCATCCAATGCTCTGCGCGTAGTGCCCCGTTGGTCACCGTAGGCCATACGCGAAGCCCGCTGGGCAAGGAATTCCATTCGGGCGTCGAAATCACTTGGAACACGTCGGACTGTGCACTGCATCCGCCAAAAGAAACCCGAACGCTGTATTTTCCAGGAACTTGGGCCTTGAAAATGGCCGAGGTAGCACCGGGAATGGCAACGCCAGCGCTGTCCAGCCACTGGTACTTCACGCCGGTTGCGGTGCAGAACAAGGAATCGCCGTAGTCGAACACCCAAGGCTTGGTTGGGGGCGACTGAACGAAGACCGTGTCCAGCTTGGAAACGGTGCACAGGGCATTGCTGTACTGGTAGGTAACGAGGTGGGTGCCAATGCCGAGTTGGGCGGGGGAAAGCTGGGTTACGGTCTGATTCCCCACCTTGTAAATCCCTCCCGTCGGATATCCCATGTTGAGGGATACGGCAGCGTCGGTAAGACAAAGTTGCTTGTTGGTCAAGGAAAATAAGACCGTAGGCTTGGCCACTACCCGTACGACCGCGGTGTCCGTGTTGGTACACCCTTGGGCGTTGGTGTAGCTGTAGGTGGCTACAAAATTGCCCGGTCCGACATTGGCGGGAAAGAACATACTGCCGGTTACTCCCGAACCGCTGAATGCCCCGCCGGCAGGATTGCCCATCAGTTGGAAGGGTTGAGACCCTTGGCAAACCGAGGGATACGGACCAAAGGAAACCGTCGGCAAGGCCAAAATAGAGACCACGGCAGGCGCGGAAGACACCAACCCCTGAGGGGCACAGATTTCGGAAGACCGCAGGGAAACCCGAACGGTGTCACCTGAGTTCAAGGTGTTGATTGTAAAGGTATTGCTCGCATTTCCACGGGGCTGCCGGTTGACGGTCCAGTAGAACAGCGGGGAAGAACCCGCCCCGGAGGTGTTTGCCGTAAAGGTGATCGGGGCATTCTTGCACGCTGTGAGGCTCGGTGCGGAGATGGACACCGATGGGGCTACCGCAGGAGAAACGGCCACCACGCCGGAAACGGAGGCGGTGTTGGTGCCTGCGGGCGATGTCACTTGGAGCGTAGCTGCATAAGATCCAGCAGAAGTGTAGACCACGGTGGGCTGCGCCAACGTGCTGGTGGCAGGCGTGCCCCCGGGGAAGGTCCACAGGAAAGAGGTCGGCTGGCCGGTGGACGTGCTGTAGAAGGTGACAGCCCGCCCTACGCAGGTCGATGGATGGGCATACAAACCGGCCACGGGGAGGGATGGCGTGGAGCGGATTTGGATGTTGTCCAGGTACAGGTTGTTTCCGCCTCCAAATCGACCCACAAAGGCTACCCGAAGTCCGGTAGAAACAGGCAAACCAGCCAGGGAAACCGAATCCCGGCGCCAGTCGGCTGAGACCGAAGGAACAAAGGCTGTAGCGGTTGCAGCGCCGGTGGCAAACGAACCGTTTCCGTTTTCACCGTAGGCCTTTAAGCGGGTCCAAGTGGCTCCGCAATTCGTAGAAACCAGCACAAACAGCGAATCTTGGTTGGCAGATGCCTTTTGGCGGTAGGCGTATTCGAAAACCAGGCGCGGTTGGGTTGCGCCGGTCAACCGAAACGGTGCGGACTGCAGTGCGTCTTGAGCGCCCAGGGGAGATCCGGCATTCCAACCCAAAACCGCCGCGGAGGTGCCTGGGGCATTTCCTGCAACAGCCGCAAGGCTCCATGTAACGTCGTTGGTGGGGTTAACCACCTGCCAGCGCTCCGCCAAAGGCAGGTTCATGGGATCCACAATGGGCAACGATGCACCACCTACTTCCACGGCCCGGGTTTGAACCAAGGTGTCTGATCCGTAGGCGTTCTGGGCAATGAGTTGGACCAGGTAGGTACCTGGGGCAGCGAATACGACCCGCGGATTCTTCGAGTTCGCGTTGGTCCCGCCTACAAAAGCAAAGGTTGCGGGCTGGATGCTCCACGACCACGCCGTGGGAATGAACCCGGAGGCGTCGCGCAACGCTACCGTATCAGCCACCGAGCAGGGCGCTGCAGGCACGGCTGCAAAGGCTGCCTCCGGCTTACGCAAATAGCCATTGACCAAGGGGGATTGCCAAATGCCGCGTCCGTAGGTTCCTGCGCGCAAAAGCCCAGGGCCCATTAGAATTTCCAGGTCGTTGACCACGGTGTTGGGCAGCCCTTGCATGAAGGGGACCCAGTCCGTGAGGGTGGCGTCTTTGTAAAACACACCCAAGTCCGTACCGACGTACACCAAACCGTTGCCACCGGGTTGTTCCACCACGCAGTTGGCCGGAATATTGGGCAAGGTGCCCGAAATGTTGGCCCAGGAAACGCCTCCATTGCCGGTTTCCCACACTTTTTGGCCCGACTGGTAGCCCGAACGCGTTACCCACATCCGGTTGGGGTCGTTGTGGGAAAAGGCAATGCCCGTAATGGTCTGGGTGCTGCCCATTCCACCGGAAACCAGGGTCCAAGAGGCCCCGCCATTTACGGAGCGGTAGAGCTTGTCGTCGATGGCCGCTGCGAGCACATTTTGATCCGACGGAGACTCTGCCAAGACGTCGATGTTGTTGGTTCCGTTCAATGCACCGGAGGTTGCCGTGAAGGTGGCGCCCGCATTCGCAGACTTCCAAACTTGGTTAAACCCGGCGTACAGAACGCTGGAATTGTGTTGGCTCACCAAAAACGGAGTCACCCAATTGCCGCTTCCCGAGGGGGTTAGGTTGAAGGGTGAATTGAAGGACTGGCCGCGGTTGGCACTCTTGCGGAAGTCCCCGTAATAGATGGACGCATACATGACGTTGGGGTTGTCGTGGGCAATCCCGCAGTCCATGCCGTCGCCGCCGCGAACGCGGTCAAACCCGTTGTCGTTCAAGTGGGTTCCGTTGTCCTGGGATCCGGCCAAGGTCATCGCCGGAACGGCATCCGTGACGGCAATTTTGTAGTACTGGGAAATCGAAAGGCCCAAGTTCTGAGACGACCACGACGTAGCGCCGCTGTTGGGGGATACGTACATGCCTCCGTCGCACCCGGCCCATACCTCGGCCGTATTCGGCTTGAACGCCAGGGTATGGATATCGGCGTGCACAAAGGGCTTGCCTCCGCCGCCCGTCCAGTGGGCGCTCAAGGTCCAGTTGGCTCCTCCGTTGGAAGAGCGCCAAATGTTGACGCCACCCACCAGGACGACATTTTTGTCCACCGGGGAAGCCGAAATGGCCAAGTCGTACCAGCCCTGGCCGCCTGTTCCCGTGCCGTTCACGCCCCAGTCGAGCAAATTGGGGTTGGTCGGGCCCTTTACCTGGGTCCACGACACCCCGCGGTCGGTAGACCGGTATACGCCCAGCAAGCCGTAGTTGTTGGCGCTGTACACGGCGTATACGTAGTTGGTGTCTGCCACCGTCGTCGCGATTTCGGACCGGATGCAGTTTGTGGTAGGCAATCCGGTGGTCACCATGGCCCATGTTGCTCCGAAGTCGGTAGATCGGAATATGCGGCTGTTGTTGTAGGTACTGGCGTAAAGCAAACGTCCGTTGCCGGGAACGCTTTGAACGGTTTGGAAGGTTCCGCCTTGTACCGAGGCCCAAGTAACGCCTCCGTCCGTGGTGCGGAAAATCCCGTTTCGGGTGGTGGCCACAACGGTGTTCGTCTGCGTGGGGTGGATGGCCAAGCCCGTCACACGGCGGTTTTGGTCCACCGTCATGGTAAGGCCCGTAATGTTCCAAGTCTGACCTCCGTCGACCGTCTTCATCACTCCAATGGCGTAGGTGTCGCCCGCATCGCGGTCTCCTGTGCCGATGTACATGGTATCGGGGTGCAAGGGGTCAATGGCGATGGCGCTTACCCCCAAATTGGGAAGCAAATCCGTGTTGGTGGACCAGGTGCCACCGTTGTCGTCGGAACGCCAAAGACCGCCAGCGGGAGCGCCGGCATACAGCCGGTTGGGCACCGTGGGATGGAATGCAATGGCGTTGACCCGTCCAATCCCCCCTATGGCGTTGCCGTCTACCGGCCCGACCAAAGACCAGTTCCCAATTCCAGTGGTGGATTCGGTGCCAGCGGCTGTAGAAGTTCCCTTTTGCTGAGCCAATTTGGCCTGCAGCTCCTGCTGGGCTTGGTACAGAACCGCGGGGTTGGGCCGCTCCCCGCTGGGGTACACGCGTGGCTCCATGAAGGCCTGCCACCGCCGGAATTGCTTCCATCCGTGGCCTTTCTCCATGGGACGGTCTTTCCAGTATGCCTCAAACGAAGAAACGGCGTCGTACACATTGACCGAATGGTCCATCATGCCGTTGACCCAGACGGAGGGCTCGTCCGGTGCGGTAACCACACCGGGGACGGTGGTTTGTGCAGAAAGTGCTGCGGAGAAAAATACGGCGGCTAAAGCCGAGAGGACAACGCGGTATTTGCTGTGCATGGCAGAGAATTCTTTAACTACTGCAACACGCAAATGGTGCAACAGGTTTACTGAGGCTTTATCCCCAAATGCAACTCGGTCAACTGCTTGTTGTCGATGGGGCTTGGAGCGTCTATCATGACATCCCGGCCCGCGTTGTTTTTGGGGAAGGCAATATAGTCACGAATGACTTCATCTCCGCCTAGCAAAGCCACCAACCGATCAAATCCAAAAGCAATGCCTCCATGGGGCGGAGCGCCGTATTCAAAGGCATTCAACAAGAAGCCAAATTGCTCCTGGGCCTCCTCCGGGGTAAAGCCGAGGAGAGCGAACATGCGTTCTTGCACGGCGCGGTCGTGGATCCGGATGGAACCGCCTCCTATCTCGTTGCCATTCAGTACAATATCGTAGGCATTGGCCCGTACCGACCCGGGGTCGGAATCCAGCAAGCCCATGTCTTCCGGCTTGGGGCTGGTGAAGGGATGGTGCATGGCAAACCACCTTTCGGCCTCTTCGTTCCACTCCAAAAGGGGGAAGTCCAGCACCCACAGCGGCGCAAATTCGTTGGGTTTCCGAAGTCCTTCTTGTTCGGCCACGTGCAACCGCAACTCGCTCAACGCCTTGCGTGTTTTGGCTGCAGGGCCCGCCAGGACCAGCACCAAATCGCCGGCCACGGCCCCAAAGGCCTCCGCCCAGCCGCGCAAAGCAGTCTCGTCGAAAAACTTGTTCACGGAGGACGTGGGAACACCCGCCTCGTCTACTTTCATCCAAATCAAGCCGGACATGCCCAGTTGCGGACGCTTCACATAATCCGTCAGGGCGTCCAGTTGCTTGCGGGTGTAGGCCGCGGCACCGTCTACTTTGATCCCGACGACCAACTCCGACGCATCAAAAACCGGGAAACCGGCTCCTTGCACGCGGTCGGTCAGCTCCACAAAGGTCATGGCAAAGCGGATGTCGGGCTTGTCGTTGCCGTACAAACGCATGGCGTCGGCATACGTCATTCGGGGGAAAGCGCCCAGCTCTTGGCCGTGCACTTCTTTCACCACAAAACGCACCATGCCTTCGAACATCGTCAGAATGTCTTCCTGCTCCACGAAGGCCATCTCGCAGTCAATCTGCGTGAACTCCGGCTGGCGGTCTGCCCGCAAGTCCTCGTCGCGGAAGCAGCGCACAATCTGGTAGTACCGGTCCATGCCGCCCACCATCAGCAGCTGCTTAAAGGTTTGGGGAGACTGCGGCAAGGCATAAAATTCGCCGGCGTGCATGCGGCTGGGGACCACAAAATCCCGCGCCCCTTCGGGGGTAGACTTGATCAAAAACGGCGTTTCCACGTCTGCAAAACCGTGCTCGGCCAAGTAATTGCGAACCAACAGGTTGACGCGGTTACGAAGCAGCAAATTGTTCCGCACAGGCGCACGTCGAATGTCCAAATAGCGGTACTGCATGCGCAGCTCCTCGCCTCCGTCGGTGGCGTCTTCGATGGTAAAAGGAGGTGTTTTGGAACCGTTCAAAACACGCAGCGCCGTCACCCGGATTTCGATGTCTCCGGTGGCCAGCTGTGGGTTTTTGTTCTCGCGTTCCAGCACCACCCCTTCGGCTTGCACCACAAATTCGCGGCCCAATCCCCGGGCCTGCTCCACCAGCGAAGCGTCCACCAAGTCGTTGAAAGACAGCTGGGTAATGCCGTACCGGTCCCGAAGGTCCACAAAGGTCATTCCTCCAAAATCCCGACGTCGTTGTACCCATCCGGACAGGGTAACGGTTTGCCCAACCTGGGCGGTGCGAAGTTCTCCGCAAGTGTGCGTTCTGTACATGGGCACAAAAGTACGGATTACCTTTGGCGGGTGGAGACTCCCATTGACCCCGATGTGCTGTTCATGCGCGAGGCGCTGAAAGAAGCCGTAAAAGCCTACGAACAAGACGAGGTGCCCGTGGGCGCGGTGGTGGTGGCCCAAGGCCGCATCCTGGCCCGGGCGCACAACCTCACCGAACGCCTGATTGACGTCACGGCCCACGCCGAAATGCAAGCCATTACCTCGGCGTCCAACTACCTGGGAGCCAAATATTTGAACGACTGCACCCTGTACGTGACCCTGGAACCCTGCACCATGTGCTGCGGGGCCCTGTTTTGGTCGCAAATTGGGCGGGTGGTGTACGGCGCGTCCGACGAAAAACGCGGCTTTCACACGCAAGGGGGGAAATTCCACCCCAAAACCGAAGTCCGCGGCGGCGTAGAAGCCGAACTTTGTGGAGACCTCCTCACCGAATTTTTCCGCGCCAAACGATGAAACTGACCTCCCTTCCCACCGGATTTTTCAAGCTCGACGGCGGCGCCATGTTTGGCGTTGTGCCCAAGTCCCTCTGGCAACGCACCAACCCCGCAGACGAGAACAACTTGTGTACCTGGTCCATGCGGCTGTTGCTGGTGGAAGACGGAGACCGACTCACCCTCATCGACACGGGAATCGGCCAAAAACAGGACGAGAAATTCTTTTCCCACTACCACCTCCACGGGGAAGACACCTTGGACCGAAGCCTGGCGGCGGCGGGGTACCACCGGTCCGACATCACCGACGTTTTCCTCACCCATCTGCACTTCGACCACGTCGGCGGAGCGGTAGAACGTCGTCCCCACGGAATGCTCGTCCCGGCTTTCCCGAAGGCTACCTTCTGGTCCAACAAGCGCCACTGGCAATGGGCCACCGAGCCCAACGCCCGGGAAAAAGCCAGCTTCCTCAAAGAAAATATCCTTCCCTTGCAGGAAAGCGGCCAACTTCGGTTTTTGGACACCCCCGAAGGCGTCCGCACCGTGGACACCCCCCTCGGCTTCCAAGCCGTGGTAGTCAACGGCCACACCGAAGCCCAAATGCTTCCGCTGATTCCCCACCAAGGAAGCCATTTGCTCTACATGGGCGACCTGCTTCCGTCTGTGGGCCACATTCCACTGCCGTACGTCATGGGGTACGACACCCGGCCCCTGATCACCTTGGAGGAAAAGACCGAAATCCTGCACCGCGCCGCCCAAGAAAACTGGACGCTGTTTTTGGAGCACGACTCGGTCAACACCTGGTGCCGACTGGCCGAAACCGAAAAAGGCCCGCGGTTGGCCGAAGCGGGAGACGCGCTTTAACCTCAGCCTCGGCGACCACTGACCCCCCGCGCGATCGCCCACACCGCTCCTCCGTTGGGGAGAAGCGTGTATCTTCGGGGCATGCAAAAAACGGCTCTTTGGGTGGCCCTGTTCGCCCTACTCCCTACTGCTGCCTGGTCCCAATCCGGGTACTGGCAAAACCACGTGGACTACACCTTGTACCTCGCGTTGGAACCCAAGGACCACTCCTTCACGGGGTCGGAACAGTTGACCTACACCAACAACAGCCCCGACACCCTTCGGGAGGTCTATTACCACCTGTATTTCAATGCCTTCCAGCCGGAGTCGATGATGGACGTTCGGTCCCGGACCATTTCCGACCCCGACGGCCGGGTGAAGGACCGCATTTCCAAACTGCGCCCCGAGGAAGTGGGCCGCCAAACGGTCAGCAACCTCAAGCAGAACGGTGTAGACCTGTACTTCGAAACCCGCAACACCGTGCTGCGTGCAGTCTTGGCAAAGCCTCTCCTGCCGGGCGAGTCCACGGAATTGACCCTCAAATTCAACGGCCAAGTGCCCGTTCAAATCCGCCGCAGCGGCCGAGACAACAAAGAGGGCGTAGACTATTCCATGGCCCAGTGGTACCCCAAATTGGCCGTGTACGACCGCCACGGTTGGCACCCCGACCCCTACGTGGGCCGCGAGTTTTACGGAAACTTCGGTCGCTTTGATGTGACCCTCTCCCTGCCCAAAACCTACATGGTAGGCGCCACCGGGGTGGAGGTTCCGCCCATTCAGCTCGAAGCTAGCGATTTGCAACGCATGAAAATCGACAAATCCCGCCGCGAATGGCGCTTTGTCGCGGACAATGTACACGACTTTGTGTGGGCCGCTGACCCCGAATTTGTCCACAAAAAAGTCCAAATTCCGAACGGACCCCTGCTGCAATTTTACCACCTCCCCGACGCCAAGAGCCGCAAGCACTGGGACCAATTGGCCCAAGATGCACCGCTGTTTTTTGCCTTCATGGCGGAAAAATTTGGTCCCTACGCCTACCCGCAGTTCAGCGTCATCCAAGGGGGCGACGGCGGCATGGAATACCCGATGGCCACTCTTATGCTGGCCCAAGGCGACTCGTACGAAGGGTTCTTGGGTCTGTTTGCCCACGAAACCTGCCACGCCTGGTTCCACGGCATGCTGGGAACCAACGAGCAGGCCTATTCCTGGATGGACGAGGGCTTTGCCACCTTCGCGGAAGACGAGGTCATGAACGTGCTCACGCGGAAAATGGAATTGAATCCGCACACGGGATCGCTCCGGGGCTACTTGGCCTTGCGCAAAAAGGGCGTTCAGGAACCCCTCACCACCCCGGCCGACTTGTACGACGTCAACTTTGCCTACTCCGTGGCCTCCTACTCCATGGGCAGCTTGTTCTTGGTGCAGCTCCGCAACATCGTGGGCGAGGATGCTTTCTGGGCGACCATGAGGGCTTATTACGAAAATTGGAAATTCAAACACCCCGAACCGTCGGACTTCATTCGTCTGGCGGAGCGAAAGTCGGGCATGGAGCTGGACTGGTATTTGGCCCTGTGGATTGGTTCCACCAAAGGAATCGACTACGCGGTAGAAGGCATCCAACGGCAAGGCGCGGGCGCTACGGGCGTAACCTTGCGGCGCGTCGGGAACTTTCCCATGCCGTTCGACGTGGAAGTGCACACGGCTTCGGGGGCGGTTTACACCTACCACGTGCCCTTGTCCTTGGCGCAGAAACAGCCCGAGAACCGCAAATCCGCCGGTGGTCGGGCAATTCCCACGGTGGTGACCGCTTGGGATTGGACACACCCGACCTACACCTTCCCGGTGGGCGTTGCCTCGGAGCAAATCACGCGCGTGGTAGTGGATCCCCACCAATGGATGGCCGATGTGGATCGCAAAAACAACACCTGGATGGCTCCGGTGACGCATGCCGCGGACGAAACCGCGCCGGCGTCGGAGAAAGCGCCCGACTGATTGCGGGCTATTCCTTCAAAAGCAGAGAATGCTGCGGTGCTGCGTTGCCGCGCGAAACGCGCAGGTGCCTCTAGCGGC
>JBILEM010000202.1:0-3203 GCA_044352085.1 Schleiferiaceae bacterium | reverse complement strand
CTGGTCTTTTTTGCCCTTTTTGTGGTCTTTGCGATTTCCTTTTTTGGTGCGTTTGAAATCACCCTGCCCAGCTCGTGGGTGAACAAGGCCGACGAGGCCTCCAACAAAGGCGGCTATGCAGGTATCTTTTTCATGGCCTTCACTTTGTCCTTGGTGAGTTTTTCTTGCACCGGACCTTTGATTGGTTCCCTCCTGGTTTCTGCCGCCTCTTCGGGCGAATGGGTGGGCCCCGCTTTGGGCATGTTTGGTTTCAGTTTGTCCCTTTCTGTGCCGTTCATGCTGTTTGCGGCTTTCCCCGGTTGGCTCAACGCCTTGCCCAAATCCGGCGGCTGGCTGAATACCGTCAAAGTTGTTTTGGGATTCTTGGAACTGGCTTTTGCCTTGAAATTCTTGTCGACGGCAGATATGGTATGGCAAAATCACTGGCTGGAGCGCGAGATGTTCTTGGCCATCTGGGTAGCCATTGCCTTCCTGACCACCCTGTATCTGCTCGGGGTATTCCGCATGCCCAACGACAGCCCGGTACAGCACATTGGCGTTTTCCGCATGCTGGTGGCAAGCGTCTTTGCCGTCCTGGGTTTTTACCTCTTGCCGGGCATTTTTGGTGCCCCCGTCAAACTCGTTGCCGGTTTTCCGCCGCCTGACTTTTATGCCGAACAGCCCGGGGGAGCCTACAGCGGGGGAGGGAATTTGACTTCCTCTGCCGCCAAGTTGGACGCCGAAGCTCATTGCCCACTTGATCTGCCCTGCTTCAACGACTTCGAGAAGGCCATGGCCTACGCCAAAACCCAGAACAAACCGGTCATGATTGACTTCACCGGATGGGGATGCGTCAATTGCCGCAAAATGGAAGAAGAAGTGTGGCGCAATCCGGAAGTAGCCCGCCGCTTGCGGGAGGACGTCGTCTTGGTTTCCCTCTACGTGGACGAACGGACCTTGCTTCCCGAGGAACTGCAGTACGTTTCCCCAACCACCGGCAAAAAAGTACGCACCGTGGGCAACAAATGGTCCGACTTCCAAGCCGCCAACTACAACGCCAACGCCCAGCCGTACTATGTGATTATAGGCCACGACGACCTCAAGCCCCTCAACGGCCATGCCGCCTACGACCCCGATGTCCAAAAATTCATCGACTGGTTGGACGCCGGTGTTGCAGCCTTCAAGGCCCAATAATCCCTTCTGTGCTCGCTGCCGCTGCCGCCTGGGACCTGTTTGAGGAAGCCGTCCGAACCTACCACCGCCAGGTTCCCGACGATGCTTCGGCCGATTTGCCGTGGGACCTTCCGTGCCCACCCGTCCCGACGCCAGCGGACGAATTCAGCGAATTGCTGTGGAAAAAAGCGTGGGTGGATACCGTCCAGTGGCACGCCGAAGACCGCATCCGCCATCCCCGCGTTGAGCCCGCTTTGGCCCTTCAGCTCAAGCGCCGAATCGACGCCTTGAACCAAGAACGCACGGACCGCGTCGAAGCCCTGGATGACTTTCTTCACGCCCGCTCCCAACCTTCGGACGGAGCCCAGGAATCCCCCTCTTGGAAGTGGATTCCAACCGAAACGCCGGCTTGGGCGCTGGATCGTTTGTCCATTTTGGCGCTGAAAATTTTGCACATGCACGCCGAGGTGGAGCGCAGCTCCGCGAGCGCTGAGCACCGCCAATTTTGCCAGGCAAAGTTGGACGTTTTGCTGTTCCAAAAGGGCGTTCTAATCTCCGCTATAGACGCCCTTTGGCATGCGATTTGTGCAGGCGATTCGCCCTACCACCGCTACCGGCAAATGAAAATGTACAACGACCCTGCCCTGAACCCCGTTCTTTATCGTACATTGGACTGACATGAAACACCTCCTGGTCTTGCGCTTTTCTGCCTTGGGCGACGTCTCCATGACGTCCACCGTGGTGCGCGCGGCCTTGGAGCAAAACCCCCACCTGTACATCACCTGGGTCACCCGTCCGGAACTGGCGGTCAAAATCCCCCCCCATTCCCGCTTGCAGTTTTGGACCACGGATTTCAAAGGCACTCAACAAACCCCGTGGGGAGTATTGTCTTGGATTCGCCAAAAAATGCGCGAAGCATCTGCCCAAGCCAACCCCGTGGATGCTGTGGCAGACCTGCACAGAAACCTGAGAACCCGGGTCATTTGTGCTGGCCTTGGCTGGCGAGGCTTGTCCATTGAGCGGCTCGTCAAAGACCGACCCCAACGCCGGGCCCTGCGGCTGCGGGGAGCCCTTCAGTCCGACGCACTCACGCCTGTAACCACGCGGATGTCCGAGGTTTTTCAACGCTTGGGAATCCCATTAACTTGGAACGAACAAACGGCAGCTCAGGTCTTGCCTGCTCCCGTTGATCCCGTTTCCCCCGGATCGCCCCCGACGCTCTATTTAGCGCCAACTGCGAGGCACAAGACCAAGCAATGGCCCATTTCCTATTCCACCGATGTGGCTCACCGTTGGGCCAAACAAGGGGGACGCGTGGTGCTGGTGGGTTCGGCCTCGGAGACGGCTTTGCTCAGCGGCATGGTAGATCCCCAATGCCCGGCCCAGTTTGAGGTCGCTGCAGGTTTGCCCGCGGAAGAAGAAGCTGCACTTCGTGCCCAATGCCACGTGGCCATCACTTTAGACAGTGGCAACCTGCATTTGGCTGTTCAATCCGGACTGCCCGTTGTGTCGGTTTGGGGAGGCACCCACCCCAAAGCCGGTTTTTTAGGTCCGGGCCATCCCCGCGTGACGGTCCTTCAGGCGCCTGACGCGGCTTTCCCCTGCAGGCCTTGCAGTGTTTTTGGCAAGCCGTCCTGCGCCTTGGGCGACGTTCCCTGCCTCCATGCCGTGGAGCCCACTCCGGTATTTGAGCGCGCGTGGGAAATCGCAACGGCGATCAAGTAAGTTTTTTGGAATTGCCGCGCTCAATGCGTCGGTTTAAACAATCGAGGCCCAGGGGTGTTTTACCCTTGTGGAAGAGAGAAGATACCGACTGCGCTCCGGCTCAGAAATCGCTGGATACCTGCGGGATATCCACGGTACGCTTTATTATTCCCGCGACGGATTTTGGTGGACGGGTCGCCCCGTAGAATACGAACATGTTGACGAATGGACGGGCTGGAAGGACGCCAAAGGCAAGCGGATTTTCGAGTGGGACTTGGTCAGATACCTGGATTCCGATTACCAATCATCGGCGTTGTATGCGGTTTTGTGGGAATCCAACGAAGGGC
>JBILEM010000201.1:0-3239 GCA_044352085.1 Schleiferiaceae bacterium | reverse complement strand
CGGTTGCCGATGATGTTTATGGAAGACGCCATCCGCGCCACCTTGGACCTCATGGACGCTCCAGCCGACGCGTTGCAGCACCG
The DNA here is from genome assembly GCA_044352085.1 of Schleiferiaceae bacterium. Classification (GTDB taxonomy): domain Bacteria; phylum Bacteroidota; class Bacteroidia; order Flavobacteriales; family Schleiferiaceae; genus CAMDTE01. The sequence goes on along the minus strand of JBILEM010000201.1, from coordinate 3,156 downwards.
AACCGCCTACAACGTGGGCGCCATGGACTTCACGCCTGCCGAACTGGCCGCGGCCATCCAAAAACACCTGCCGGACTTCACCATCTCCTACGCCCCGGACTTTCGCCAAGCCATAGCCGACTCCTGGCCCCAGCGCATTGACGATTCCGCCGCACGACGCGACTGGGGGTGGCAACCCCGCTACGGCCTCTCCGAAATGGTGGAGACCATGCTGGCAAACGTTTAATTAAGCGTTTAGAGCGACTGGAAGAACTCCGTCACGGCGTAGTTCAAATCCACCACATTCTGGGTAATGCCCCGGGCAATGCCCTTGTCGGAAAACTGCCAAAAATGGGCGTGCTGGTCCAGGCGAGGAGCCGTGGAATAGTGCGCAATCCAAAACTTGTACCCCGGGAAGTACCCCTTGAGGTAATCCTGGTAATAGCTCGCATTGGTGTAGATTACCGGCTGCGTTCCGTAGCGGCCCTTCACCTTGTTCAACCACACGTGCAAATCGGCGCGAAGCCGTTCGGGGGTGGTGTACGAAGGCATCCATTCGATGTCCAGCACCGGTGGCAATTCGCCCGCCTGAGCACCCAACGTGTTCATAAACATCTCCGCTTGGTCCTTGGGATCGTGGCGGGGCTGGTAGAAATGGTAGGCACCCCGCTTGAAACCGTGGGTTTTGGACTCCGCCCAGTTGTACTTGAAGTAGTCGTCCAGCTTGCCGGCGCCATTGGTGGCACGGATGTAGATAAAATGCGGACGCACCCACTCGCCGGTGAGCTTGTCTTGCACTTCCAATTTCTCAAATTCGACCTTTCCTTGGTGGGCGCTGATGTCGATGCCCAACAATCCCGCAGGCTGGGGATTGGACGAAGCGGTCAAGGCCACTCCCAAAACGGCCAGTACGGCCCCCTGTATGTATTGCTTAAATCCCATGGCTATTTCGTGTATTCCCAAAGATAACGCAGGAAAATAAAATCACGTACTTTCGTTTAGCAACACTTAATCCTTTGTAGATGAAACAATTCCTACTCGTTCTTGCCGCGGTTTCTGGTGCTGCCGCTTTTGGACAGCACCTCACCCATCCCGGTTCAGACCTGTTTGGCGCTTCGGAAGGAACGGAAATTACGCCTTCCCGGCAGTCCCTAACCACCCGGCCCGAAGCGATTTTGTGGAGCTACGACTTCGCCAACGGCATTCCCACCAACTGGCTGCACAGCGGGCTGGCCAATGGCATTGTGGACCCCGACGCCCGGTTTGAGTACCGCGGCGTTTTGACTACGCCAGACACCAACGTGGGCACCCGCGGCGCCTTCAAAGGAACCCTGAAAGCCATCCAAAGCCCCACCAAAAACAACGGTTTCGTCATTTTTGACTCCGACTACTTAGACAACTTGGGCCTTTCAAACAACAACGGAAACGGCCCTGCCCCCGCTCCCCAGTGGTGCGTGTTGGGCCCGCCCATGTTCGACTTCTCCAGCCAACCCAACGTCCAACTGGAATTCGTCAACTACTACCGCCGCCGGCAGGGAACCGCCAACCTTTCCACGGCCATTTCTGCTACCTGGGTGGACTTTTCCACCGACGGAGGCCAAACCTGGCCCCACAGCGTGGAAATCAACACCCACATTGGCAACAACCAAAGTACCACCCGCAACCACCCCATCTTAATCAATTGCAGCAATTTCATTGGCGGACACGACTCCGCCCAATTCCGCTTGCGCTTTGACGGCCGGTACTACTTCTGGATGGTAGACGACCTCCAACTCGTCAACCCCGAACCCCACCGCCTGCTTTTTGTCCGGAAAGGCGGAGCACCGGAAACAGACATTCTCCACAACACCGAAGGAAAATACATGCAGATGGCGGTGGGCCGGGAACAGTCCCTCACCTTCGACGCCAACGTGCTGAACTTTGGCGTACAGCCCCAAACCAATGTCCGCCTTAAAATGTCCCTCCTGGACCCCAGTGGAAACGTTGTGGCCACCCGGCTATCTTCCCCTACCGCCACCCTGGCCGCCGGGGACACCCTGGACTACAACGACCTCAATACCTACAACGCCCCCTTCCAGCCCCAGTCGGGCGTGGGAACCTACAAAATCGTATACCAAGCCCTGAGCGACTCCACAGTAGAAACCGCCGATACCCTGCTGCTTTACGTAACCCCCCAAGTACAAGCGTTGGATGGTAAGGTATTCAGCAACTCGCTGGGAACCGAAAGCCTAGGCGACGGAGGCGGGATGGCCGTTCGGTTGGAGCTGACGCCCGCCGTCCCCAACCAAGCCGAATGGCTCAAAGGCGTCGAAGTGGGCCTCTCCAACTTAACCACCGGAGGCATTCTGGAATTGGCTGTCTACGACACCTCTGCCTGGGGAGGTTATACCACCGGGTTTGACAACAACCTAATGCTGTATTATGCGTACGACTCCATTACCGCCGCAGACATTGCCGCCGGCTACAAATGGCTGGGAGACACAGCCGCCGGCATCAACCTGCGTGCTGCCAACCCCTCCGGGTCCTACTGGGTGGTCGTTTCCATGCTGACCAACAACGGCGCTAAGCTGATCCGAATCAAAAACGACCAAACCATCAGCCACGTTGGGGACAAACTGATGTACAACACCAGCAGTGCGCGCTGGTTTACGGGGTACTCCAACAGCCGAACCTTCAATGCCCCTTGGATCCGTGCACGGCTGTGCCATGCCCCCAATGCCTGCAACATTGGACTGGACGAAAACCCGGTTCTGCCGTGGACCCTTGCCCCCAACCCGGCGCAAAGTACCCTGCGGATAGATGCCCGATTGGCCCACGAACCGGTTGCCCTAACCATCACCGACGCCGCCGGCCGGGCCTTGGGTACCTGGACGGCTGCACCCGGCACATCCCTGGACATCCCTGTACACCACTGGGCGCGAGGCATGTACTGGGTCCATTCCCAAGACGGAACCGTTCAGGCCGCGCTCTTGGATTGATCCCACCAAAAAGAAAAATCCCCCGTGCCGTTCCTTCAGGTTCGACACGGGGGATTTTCTTTTACCGAGACGGGCTTCAAGCCGCGCCCATCGTGCGCAAATGCCTCACGTGGCTCCAGAGGGCACCTACAAAATAGCGGTGCTCGTGGTACGGCATTTTGAACTCGGCACACACCTGCTTCACAATGGTACTGATGGC
>JBILEM010000200.1:0-3244 GCA_044352085.1 Schleiferiaceae bacterium | reverse complement strand
TTGACGGCTGACGCTTATGGGGTTTTGCCTGCTATTTCCAAACTGAGTCCGGAACAAGCTGCGTACCATTTCATGTCCGGTTACACCGCCAAGGTGGCAGGAACCGAAGTAGGAATTACAGAACCTTCGGCTACTTTCTCCGCGTGTTTTGGTGCCGCATTCATGCCCCTCCACCCTGCCGTCTATGCAGAAATGCTGAGCAAAAAGCTCAAAGACAGCAACATCCACGTGTGGTTGGTCAATACCGGCTGGGTCGGTGGCGCTTACGGAGTGGGCGAACGCATCAAGCTGAAATACACCCGCGCTTTGATTACAGCAGCGTTGGACGGTCGGTTGCAAAAGGAATCCTTTGCCCGCGACGAACGCTTTGGAATGGATTTCGCGACATCGTGCCCCGACGTTCCTTCGGAATTCCTGACCCCACGCGCCTCGTGGGCAGACGGATCAGCCTATGACGCGCAAGCGGATATGTTGGCCGGGAAATTCCGTGCGAATTTTACCAAATTCGCGGAACAAACGCCAGAAGCCATTCGCGAGGCAGGGCCCAAGGCGTAATTGCTTTATCGACCTTGTTGATAAGGGCTGCCTCGTTTGGGGCAGCCCTTTTTTTTATCGTTTAAGCGCATGAAGTTCAAGCGATTGGTCACAATTTATCGTTGGCCAAATTCGCCAGTTCCGAACGTTCACCCTTCTCCAAAGACATGTGCGCATAGAGGTGCGCCCCTTTCAACCGATCGACGAGGTACGAAAGTCCATTGGATTGTTCGTCCAAATAAGGCGTGTCGATCTGGTGGACATCCCCGGTGAAAATGAACTTGGCATTTTCGCCTGCGCGGGTGATGATGGTTTTCACTTCGTGCGGGGTGAGGTTTTGGGCTTCGTCTACAATAAAAATGATATTCGACAGGGACCGCCCCCGTATAAATGCCAATGGAGTAACCACAATTTTCTCGTTCTCCACCATCTCGTCGATTTGCTTAAAATTCCGATCCCGTTCGCCAAACTGGTTTTTGATAAACTTCAAATTGTCCCAAAGGGGCTGCATATACGGATTGATTTTCGCTTCCGCGTCGCCGGGCAAAAATCCAATGTCTTTGTTGCTTAAGGGAACAATCGGGCGTGCCAAATAAATTTGTTTGTATTCCCTGCGTTGCTCCAAGGCACCAGCCAAGGCCAAAAGGGTTTTGCCCGTTCCCGCAACTCCCGTGAGGGTTACCAATTTGATCTCCGGATGCAAAATGGCATGAAGCGCAAACGTTTGCTCGGCATTCTTGGGTTTGATTCCGTATACCGACGTTTTCTCGACCAACTCCAAGGTTTCCGTTGGACCGTGAAAAAATCCCAAACAGCTCGATTTGCCGGATTTTAAAACATAGAATTGGTTGGGTTGAAGCAGGCATTTGGCGGATACTTTTCCTCCGGGCACCACCACCTTTCTACTTGCATACAACTGCGAAATCAACTTGGCCGGAACCCCCTCCAAAGTCTCTCTCCCCAGGTGCATGCTTTGTACGTTCTGAATTTTCCCCGTCAGAAAATCTTCTGCAGCCACGTTCAACGACTTGGCCTTCAGCCTCAGGTTGATGTCCTTGGTCACCAAAATCACTTGGCGGGTTGGCTCTTCCAACTGGAGATGAAGCGCCGTATTCAAAATTTTGTGGTCATTTTTAGCCGAACCAAAAAGCTTTGTTGCATCCAAAGCATCGGGTACGTTGGTCGCCATGACGACCTTGAACTTGCCTTTAGCCGGACCATTTAAAGAAATCCACTGATTTACGGTTCGCTTGCCTGCCTTTTTGTCCAAAAAGCGAATGAACTCGCGGGCTTCGTAATTCTTGGTATCGTTGCCCTTCTTGAATTCATCCAACTCCTCCAGCACGGCCAAAGGAATGGCAACATCGTGCTCGTCAAATTCCATGATGGAATGGTGGTCAAATAAGATGACCGATGTGTCCAACACAAAAATCTTCTTCTGCTTTTTATTGGAACTAACCGGTCTTGCATTTGGAGTGGATGGCATAGGGAAGGTATCTTTAAGTTCGAAAAATAAAACAAATTACCATACTCCAAGGGTCGGTAAGGTTAATTCTCACCCTTTCGTTTTTACAGGAGGTAATCCAACCCAAACATGCATTCCGAAGACGTAATCATCCAGCTGCACGCCATGGGATTCCAAGACGAAAACTTGGTGCAAACCTTGATGCAAGAAGGCCAACTCCAAGAAGTGGCTGCAGGCACCTACATTGCAGATCCGGGCACTCCGGTGGATTTTGTCCCGTTGGTTTTAAAGGGCACTCTGCGCGTTGTCCGGGTGGACGAGGCCCACGACAAAGAACTCTTTTTGTATTTCTTGCGCGAAGGAAGTACGTGCGCAAGCACCATTAGCTGCTGCATGTCCTCCACCGTTGCCCATGTGGAAGTCGTTGCGGAAGAAGACAGCACCTTGTTTGTTCTGCCTTTGAAACGCGCTACCGAATGGTTCGATGCCTTTCCCGAATGGCGCCGGTTTGTGTTGCAGTCGTACCAACAACGTTTTGAAGAAGCGCTTCAGGCACTGGACTCGGTCGCCTTCCGGCAACTGGATGAGCGGTTGTTGAACTATTTGCACGAGCGGAGCAAGGCATTGAACCAAACCATCTTGCCCTTGAGTCACGGAGAAATTGCCACCGCATTGCATTCGTCGCGGGAAGTCATTTCCCGTTTGCTTAAGAAATTAGAAAACGACGGACGCTTGGAACTTGGGCGCAATCGAATTACGTTGTTACCCGAATAACCGGTATTGCCTCGGTCTTCCTTGCTTGCCGGCAGATACCGCCCCCCTTTTTGTACCTTTGCCGCATGATTCAACGCATTATTCGATTGGGCATCGCAACAGGCTTCGTGGCTTTGGCGATTTGGCAGTTTATTGAAGGGGAGATTGGCAATGGAATTTTTTGGATTCTTCTTACCGCCATTCCGGTGTTCCTGTTTCTGCGGCACGAGCGCATTCTCTTGGCGCTTTGGTACCTTCGAAAGCAAGACATGGCGAGTGCGGCCAAGCATTTGTCTGCCATTCGCACCCCGGAAACGACTCTTCTTAAAGGCCAGTTGGCCTATTACTACTTTCTGCAGGGCGTGCTGGTTTCCCAAACCAACCTTACCAAGGCGGAGCAGTGGATGAAAAAAGCCCTGCAAACCGGATTGCGTCAAAAGGAAGATCAGGCCATGGCCAAGCTTCAGTTGGCCGGCATGGCCTTGTCCAAGC
>JBILEM010000199.1:0-3264 GCA_044352085.1 Schleiferiaceae bacterium | reverse complement strand
GCTTGAACAGCCCCATGTACAAGGGCGACCGACGGACGCATGGCGGGATTTTCGCCATGGGCAAGCTGTCCGGCACCCAGGGCGCCCATCCCTGGTCCCTCCAAGCCGCCGCGCGTATTCACTATTCCGACGCCTTTGGCCTGCAATTCTTGCCCGGGCTGGAATATGCTGTGGAATCCAAGGCCCACCGCTTGACGCTAGCCGCCAACTACGCAACCCGCTTCCCCACCTTTACCGACCTCTACTATTCCTTGGGTGGGGCGCAAGGCAGCAAGGACCTCCAACCCGAAAACGCTTGGAACTACGAAATTGGACACCGCTACCGCTCCGGGAAAATGCAGTGGCAAACCTCGGTCTTTGCGCGCCAAGGCCGCCAGTTGATCGACTGGTTGTCCAACATCGAGGGGGAATTTGTGGCTACCAATATTCGCCAAGCCACCACCTACGGCACAGAAACCTACCTCCAGTGGCGGTTCCCCGTGGCCGCCTTGGAGATGCTCCGTTTCGGTGCAGCTGCCCTTTTTCACACCGGTGACGTACCGCAAGGAACCAGCAGCACCTACGCGCTCGACTATCTGCGGTACCGGGCGGTAATCCAAGCCCAATCCGCCGAATACCGCGGTTTCCGAGCAACCCTCCGCTCCCAACACGGCATCCGAAACGGGTCGTTCCGCAACCTCGACGGCACCCTCACTCCCTATGCTTGGCAGCACCAAACCGACCTGCGCGTTTCCAAAACGGTCGGGCCCAATATGGTCCTGTCTGTAGATGCCCTGAATGTGTGGAATGCCGCGCTGCAAGACCGCGGGGGCATCGCGCTTCCGGGCCGGTGGTTGCGCGCCTCCTTCCAACTCAACTGGTAACCCCATGGAAAACACCTCCCTCCCCGTCGCTGCGCTGCAAGCCGACGTCGACCAATGGATTCAGCAATTCGGCGTTCGGTATTTCAACGAATTGACCAACATGGCCCAGCTCACGGAAGAAGTGGGGGAAGTGGCCCGAATCATCGCCCGGCGCTACGGCGAACAGAGCGAAAAGGAGTCCGACAAAAACAAGGACCTCGGCGAAGAATTAGCCGACGTACTTTTTGTGGTCTTGTGTTTGGCCAACCAAACCGGGACCGACCTGCAAGCCGCCTATGACCGCCGGATGGAAGCCAAAGGAGCGCGGGACAAAGACCGGCATGCCAACAACCCCAAGTTGAAGTAAATCCCCGTTTTTGCCCGGAGGGTTGAAGCACGCGCCGAGCTCCTGCGCGGAGCGGAAAAGGCCCTTCCTTACTCCCGGTTCTGGGTGTCCAACCAAATCGTCACCGGCCCGTCGTTGACAAGTTCCACCTGCATGTCTGCCCCGAACACCCCGCTCTTTACGGGAACGTCGGACACCGTCCAAAGCTGTTCCAAAAACGATTCGTACAGCGGAATGGCGTGGATCGGGGGCGCCGCCCGGTAAAAACTGGGGCGGTTTCCTTTCTTGGTGGATGCGTGCAGCGTGAACTGGCTCACCACCAAAAACGACCCTTTTGCTTCTTGGATGGAGGCGTCTATGGACCCGGCCGAGCCTGGAAAAATCCGCATGGCGGCGAGTTTCTTCACCCCCCAGGCCACGTCTTCCTCGGTATCCTCGGGCGCGAATCCGACCAAAACCACCAGTCCTGTTTGAATTTGGGCATGCACCTGCCCTCCGATGTGCACGGCGGCCTTCTGCACCCGTTGAATCAGCAAGCGCATGGTTAGGCTTTGAAGGCGTCTTGGCGGTACGGATCGTCGTCGTCCACGCCTTGCACCATGCTGACGTAGGATCGGTACCGTGTGGGGGCGAGTTTGTGTTGCTCCAGGGCCTCCAAAACCGCACACCCCGGCTCTTCCGTGTGGCTGCAGTCTCCAAACCGGCAGCCCGATTTGAGTGCAAAAATCTCTGGGAAGTAGTCGCCAATTTCGCTGGCCTCCATGGCAACCAAACCAAATCCGCGAATTCCGGGAGTGTCAATCAGGTCGATGTTCCCCGCAATGCGGTGCATCTCTGCAAACGTGGTGGTGTGCTGGCCTTGGCCGTGGGCGGTACTCACGGACTGCGTGCGCAGGTGAAGCTGGGGATCCAAAGCATTCGCCAAAGAACTCTTGCCGACGCCGGAGTGGCCGCTGAACAACGTCACTTTGTTGCTGAGCAAGGCCCGAAGTTCGTCCAGCCCTTCCCCGGTGTGCGCAGACGTTCGGAGCGTTCGGTATCCGGCGGCTCCGTACGCCGCTTCGCGGTATTCCAACTCGTCCAAATCCGCCTCGGACAGGGCGTCCATTTTGTTGAAAAGCAGCACCGCGGGCACGCTGTAGGCTTCTGCCGTAGCCAGGAACCGGTCAATAAAACCGAACAGGGTCTTGGGTTCGGAGACGGTGGTCACCAAAACGGCTTGGTCCAAGTTCGCCGCAATGACCTGGGTTTTGTGGGACAGGTTGACGCTCTTCCGCAAGATGTAATTTCTGCGGTCCTGCAGCGCCACAATCACCGCCTGCTCGTCGCCCTCGTCCTCCAAGGTTACCCGGTCGCCCACAGCCACAAAACTGGTGCTCTTGCTTCCTTTCAGGCGGAGCTGGCCGCGCAGCCGGCAGGCGCGCTCCGTGCCGTCGTCCAGCCGAACCTGGAACCAGCTGCCGGTGGCTTTGGTGACGGTGCCGGGAAATGTAGGAGTTTCGGACATGCAACAAAGGTAGCATCGCTTACCTTTGTGAAAAGACTTGAACCCGTGTCTATCCACGTTTCTGAACTTACCAAGCTGTACGGCGAACAAAAGGCCCTGGATGCGGTGTCTTTTGACTTGCCCGACCACCAAATTGTGGGCCTTTTGGGTCCAAACGGGGCCGGGAAAAGCACGCTGATGAAGATTTTGACCGGTTATTTGCCTGCCGACGCAGGAAATGCCCAGGTATGCGGTCTTCCCGTTGGAACCGACGCCCTGGCCGTTAAGCAAAAAATTGGCTACCTGCCCGAACACAATCCGCTCTACACGGACTTGTACGTGGCCGAATACCTCCAATTTGTAGCCGGACTTTACGGAGCCCCCACCTCCCGCGTGGAAGAAATGATTCAGCAGACCGGGCTGACTCCGGAACGCCACAAAACCATCGGACAACTGTCCAAGGGATACCGGCAACGCGTAGGGCTTGCCGCAGCGCTCCTCCACGACCCCGAGGTCCTCATTCTGGACGAGCCCACCACCGGGCTGGACCCCAACCAATTGGTCGAAATTCGCAGCCTAATCAAGCGCGT
>JBILEM010000198.1:0-3267 GCA_044352085.1 Schleiferiaceae bacterium | reverse complement strand
AAATTCAAGGAAGTTGCAGCCACAAAGGGTGTTTTGCGGTTGTCCTTGGACCCCGCATGGTTCACCGAGCATTTTTTGCGAATCGACACAGCGGCCTTGGTCTCTACCCCTGAGTTTGTTAAAGCGTTTCCGGGTTTTCGGATCAAGTCCATTTCCAGTGCCCAGAGCCTGTTAGCCCTTACCCCGCTGGGCACCGATTCCAAATTGGTGGTTTATTTTTCCAACGATACGACGACCACCAAGTCTGTTCGGTACGATTTGGCTCTTGGAGACAAGGTCAAGTACGCTTTTCATGCAGAACATACGTTCGACGATGCCGCTTTTGACCTCAATGCGCAGGACACCACATACGGCAGTTTTCGGACCTTCACCCAGAGTTTGGGCGGGGCCACCACGGCGATCCGATTGACCGGATTGGCTGGACTGCGGGACTCCAATTATTTGGTGAATTATGCCGAACTGGAAATTCCGGTGGACCAAGTGGCCAGTGCCGGATTGCGCAAGCCCAAATCCTTGACGTTGCTGGTGGCCCGAGGCGAAAAGAATTTCTTGATCAACGACTACCAAGGGGGAAGCCCCGGTGGAGGGTTGCTGTCCCTACGGGATTCGGCACGGGTGGTCGGGGTATTGGACCAGCAGGTGTACCGTTTCAATGTGACTCGGCATGTGCAGCGCATGCTCAACGGCAAGGATACCCAAATGGATCGGCTGCTTTTGCTGCCGTCCAGTCCCAATGCCAATGCACAACGGGTTGTTTTGAATGGAAATTTGCATCCCTCGGAACCGACGCGGTTGAACTTGTACATAACGCGAACGAAATAGGACGATTAATCGGATCGACTTGCCGAACTTTGCGTACCAAACCTTTTGAATCATGTGTGGAATTGTAGGCTATATCGGCGCGCGTGAAGCGTATCCCATTATCATCAACGGCCTGAAAAGGTTGGAGTACCGGGGGTACGATTCGGCGGGTGTCTGTTTGTCCAATGGCGATTTGCGTGTTTTCCGCAAAAAAGGAAAGGTTGTAGACCTCGTGGAGTTGGTGGGTGCCCAAGAGACGCACGCGACGGCCGGGATGGGCCACACCCGTTGGGCGACACACGGCGAGCCGTCTGACCGAAATTCCCATCCCCACTCCAGCGCGGATGGCGATTTGGTCTTGGTGCACAACGGAATTATTGAGAATTACGCAGCCCTCAAATCGTTGCTTCAAGCCAAGGGGTATTCCTTTTCTTCCGATACCGACACCGAAGTCCTGGTCAACTTCATTCATTATGTCCAAAAAATGGACGGAATCAAGTTGGAGGAAGCCGTGGGTAAAGCCCTTCGCGAGGTGGTTGGTGCCTATGCCATTGTGGTCATGTCCCGAAAAGAAGCCAATAAATTGGTAGTGGCCAAGATGGGAAGTCCTTTGGTGATTGGGTTAGGCCAGGATGAGTACTTTGTTGCGTCCGACGCATCGCCTTTCTTGGAATTTACAAAGCGCGCTATTTATCTGGAAGATGGCGAAATGGCGGTTATCCATCGGACCAAAGGAGTGCGTGTAAGTTCCATTGCAACGTCGGAAACGGTGGATGCCCATATCCACCAATTGAAAATGGACTTGGAGAGCATTGAGAAGGGCGGCTACGACCACTTCATGCTCAAAGAAATTTACGAGCAACCCAAGGCCATTCAAGACACCTTCCGGGGCCGATTGCTGCCCGAAGAAGGGATCATCCGAATGGAAGGACTGGACCGCATCCGCGAGCAGCTCCTCAGCGCCGACCGCATTTTGGTGGTGGCTTGCGGCACCTCTTGGCACAGCGGTTTGGTGGGTGAATACCTCATTGAGGACTTGGCCCGCATTCCGGTTGAGGTAGAATATGCCTCGGAGTTTCGGTACCGGAACCCGGTGTTGAGCGCACGGGACGTCGTTATCGCCGTTTCCCAGTCGGGCGAGACCGCGGACACCTTGGCAGCCATCAAATTGGCCAAAGAAGCGGGAGCTACCATTTTCGGAATTTGCAACGTGGTGGGAAGCTCCATTGCGCGCGAAACCCACGCGGGTGCCTACACCCACGCAGGACCAGAAATCGGCGTGGCGTCTACCAAGGCGTTTACCGCCCAGGTCACCGTTTTCACCTTGATTGCCCTGTGGCTTGGCAAGGAAAAAGGCACTCTGGACCCCCAGCGGTATTCCGATCTTTGCCATGAACTGGCAGGCATTCCCGATAAAATTGCCAAGATGTTGGAAAGCGACGCCCAAACGGTGGCGATTGCCCAGAAAATCAAGGACAGTGCCAACGCCCTCTATTTGGGCCGGGGTTACAATTTCCCCGTCGCTCTGGAAGGCGCACTGAAACTCAAGGAAATCAGCTACATCCACGCAGAAGGATACCCGGCTGCGGAGATGAAGCACGGCCCCATTGCCTTGATTGATGAGCACATGCCGGTCATCGTCATTGCACCCAAAAGCGGCCACTACGACAAAATCGTATCCAATGTACAGGAAGTTTTGGCGCGCAAGGGCCAGATCATTGCCATTGTGGACGAAGACGATACGGAGATCCGTTCCATGGCCAAAGACACCATCGGAATTGCACCTTCTTCGGAGTGCTTGTCTCCTTTGCTTACGACCATTCCTTTGCAGCTCCTTAGCTACCACGTAGCCGTATTGCGCGGTTGCAACGTGGATCAGCCCCGGAATTTGGCAAAGAGTGTAACGGTGGAGTAATATCCCCGTGCGTAGAGGGGCGTCGTACTCGACCTTATGCAATACAAGGGTGACGCCTCAGTAGGGCAGAAGCACGAACCGGTAAACGTTGCCTGCCAATTCTAAGGTATAGATTCCGGGTGGCAAGCTATTCGGAGACCACCGGGTGGCTCCTGCTTGCAGTAGCTCCTCCGCGACGCAGCGGCCTGCGCCATTCCACAGCCTTGCGGTTGTAGGCTCCGGTAATGGCGTTTTCCAAGAAATGGAGCCCTTACTTGGATTTGGAAAAGGAGTGTAGGACGTCGAGCGTTCGTCCAACCCGATGTTGTTGATGACGGTCAAGACCGCCGCGGAAGAACTGTCAAGGCAATTACCGGTTTGTTGCACACACCGGATGCGTGCTTGGTCCCAGGTCAAGGGGAGGTTGCTGAGGGTCAACTGGTTGGTGTTGAAACCCGAGGCGCCTGGATACGTCGAGGCCTGTTGCCAGCCGTTTCCGGTATGGGTCAGCCAGGTGAAGGACGCATTGGGGTCGTTCGACGCAACGGTAAACGAAGCAGACCCGTTGATCA
>JBILEM010000197.1:0-3269 GCA_044352085.1 Schleiferiaceae bacterium | reverse complement strand
TGCTGCTGTTAGATGAACCTACCAACCACTTGGACATCGAGAGCATTTTGTGGCTGGAGAAGTTCTTGGCGGACAGCCCCCAAGCCGTTATTTTGGTGAGCCACGACCGGACATTTTTGAACAACGCAACCAACCGGACGCTGGAAATTGTGTTGGGCAAGGCCTACGATTTCAACGTTCCGTATTTTAAGTATGTAGACTTGCGGTCTGAAATCCGCGAAAAGCAGGCGCAAGCCAAGGCCAACCAAGAAAAAGAAATCAAACAAACCGAACAGCTTATTGAGCGCTTTCGGGCCAAGGCCAGCAAGGCTGCTTTTGCCCAGAGTTTAATCAAGCGTTTGGACAAAATGGAACGCCTGGAGGTGGACGAAGAGGACACCCGGGCCATGCGGTTTGCCTTCCCTCCTGCCCCCCACTCCGGCAAGGTGGTAGCACGGCTCCAAGGAATTACCAAAGACTACGGTCCCAAAAAAGTGCTGCGCGGCGTAGACCTCGAACTGGTGCGCGGTACCAAGGTCGGTTTTGTGGGCCAAAACGGACAGGGCAAGTCCACCCTCGTGAAAATCCTGGCCGAAGGCTTGGAACACGGCGGAATGGTGGAATGGGGGCACAACGTGAAAATGGGCTATTATGCTCAAAATCAAGCGGAAGTACTCGACGGTGACCGGACGGTATTGGCCACCATTGAAGATGCCGCGCCCGAAGAAATGCGCAAAAATGCGCGGGGATTGCTGGGTCGGTTTATGTTCGCCGGCGACGACGTCGAGAAAAAAGTGAAGGTGTTGTCTGGAGGAGAACGCGGTCGATTGGCGTTGTGCCAGCTGATGCTGAACCCCATCAACGCGCTGATTTTGGACGAACCGACGAACCACTTGGACATGCGCGCGAAGGATGTCCTCAAACGCGCGCTATTGGAATACGACGGTGCCTTGGTGGTGGTTTCCCACGACCGGGACTTTCTTACAGGCCTCTGCGACGTGATGTTTGAATTCCGCGAAGGAAAAACCAAGCAGTACCTGGGAGGAATTGAGTACTTCCTGGAACAGCGTCAGCTGGATTCGATGCGTGCCTTGGAAAAAGGCGATGCCGCCAAAAAGCAGGTTGCCGCCGATGGGCCCAAGTCCAAGCCGGCATCGGGTGGCTCACCGGAGCGCAGCCGCGAGGAAACCAAAGAGCTGGAGCGCAAGAAAAAGACTGCCGAATCGGCTTTGGCGAAGACGGAGGAACACGTTGCCACGTTGGAAGCGGAAATCGCCCAGATGGACGCCTTGCTGGGGGATGCAGAGGCCTACAAACAGGCACTGGAGAAAAACCCGGCCCTCTATGCCGAATACGAACACAAGCAAAAGGCGTTGGAACATGCCTATGCCCAGTGGGAAGACCTGACGTCGGAATTAGACGGGCTGCGCACGCAGTTGGAAGGGTAACACGCCCATAACGCGGGAATCGTACCTTTGATTCATGCGGAAATACGGGTTGATTTTAGGAGTATTCCTGGTGGCGGTTGCAGCACAGGCGCAGCCCCGGTTGGTGGTGCACGTGGTCGTTGATCAAATGCGAGCCGACTACTTGTATCGGTTCAACGAGCAATTCACCGGTGGATTCCGTCGGTTGCTGGACGAAGGGACGGTTTACCGCGAATGCCATTACACCTACGTACCCACCTACACCGGTCCGGGACATGCCTCCTTGGCGACCGGTGCTGATCCCCGCAACCACGGCATCATTGCCAACGACTGGTTTGACCCCTCCTTGGACCGCGAAGTGTATTGCGTGGAAGACGCTGGGGCAACACCCGTCGGAACAGACAATCCCTCCAGCAAAAGATCCCCCCTAAACCTGCGCGCCTCCACCTGGACCGACGAATTGGTCTTGGCCAGCGGCGGAAAATCGCGTGTGTACGCGTTCAGCATGAAGGACCGGGGCGCCATTTTGCCGGGCGGTCACTTTGCCCGCGGCGCGTTTTGGTACGACGAAAAGACCGAGTCGTTTGTGAGTAGTTCGTTCTACGGTTCGGCGCTTCCTGCCTGGCTCGTGGATTTCAACGCCGAACAACCCGTGAAAAGGTTGATGCAGGGCACCTTGACCGCAATCGGTACCCGCCGGACCACCACCGGCGACACCACCGCCTACGAGAAAGGCATAAAAGGACAAAAAGCGCGGGCTTTCCCGTACGACTTGGCGGCACTTTACGCTGCAGGCGGGGGCGATGCGATTCGTCGGGTTCCGCAGGGAAACACCCTATTGCTGGAGGTGGGGCGCCGCGTCATGGAAAAAGAACAACTGGGCCGGGGAACAACGACGGACGTGCTGTCTCTCAGTTTCTCTACCCCCGACTACATGGGACACGAATTGGGCACCCGTGCGGTTGAAATCGAAGATATGTATTTGCGGTTGGACCGCGAATTGGGGGCTTTTCTGGACGAGCTGGACCGTGTTTTTGGACGCGAGGGCTATTTGGTTACCCTCTCTGCAGACCACGGAGCCGCGGACAATCCGCGCTTTTTGGACGACCGGGGATACGACGCCAACGTATTCAGCGACGGGGACTTTGCAGCCGAACTGCAAACGGCCCTGGGTACCAATCGGTCCATTCGCCACATCGGAAACGACCAAATCCACCTCCAGCCGGGCTTTCAAACCGCTGGCCACGCCGAAGAGGTGGCAACTGCCCTGCGCAGCCATTCCGCCATTGCCCAGGTGTGGACGCGCGACGAACTGATGCGCGGCACCCATGCGGACGAACAACTCCGCTACAACGGACTCGACAGCCGCAGCGGGCAGGTGTTTTACGCGTTCAAGCCAAGTTATTTGAATTACAGCCCTACCGGGACCACCCACGGTTCCGGCTATGCGTACGACACCCATGTGCCTTTGGTTTTCTTTGGTGCCGGGGTTCCCGCCAAAGAAGTTTTTCGCAAAGTGGCGGTCAAAGATTTGGCCCCCACTCTGGCCCATGTCCTCGGCACCGCATTGCCCAACACCTGCACCGGCGTTCCGTTGGAGGAAGTGGTCAAGAAGCGTCGGTTGGAGGGTCTACCTGCTTTGCCAGTCGGCCAAAACCGACGGCCGGAGCGCTCTAAAAAATAGGGGGAATAGGAATTAAAAAGCGGTCCACTCCTGGGGAAGGCCGCAAACGGGTATCGGTTCCATTTTGTGCCGGTTGGCGCGGTGGTACCGCATGAAAATACCCCAAACTTCGTGCTGCCGATCGGTCCAATGGGACTGTTCTCCTGGAGCCCCTGCCTCGTGGTGTGCCATGGCCCATT
>JBILEM010000014.1:0-11536 GCA_044352085.1 Schleiferiaceae bacterium | reverse complement strand
TGTCGCAATGGACAAGGCCTATGCCCATTTGGGCCGCAAAGGACCCCAGCACGGGCTTTTTGACCCCGGATCGGTAGGATGACCCCCGCGCAGGTCAAAGCGTCGCTGCTGCGCCACGCGGCGCGTTTGGGCTTTGGCGATTGCCGGGTAGCTCGGGCCGACTTTTTGGAAGAGGAGGCCGCTGGGTTGGAAAAGTGGCTCGCGCAAGGCCACCACGGATCCATGGCCTACCTCGCCAACCATTTTGACAAACGTTTGGACCCCCGGCTCCTTGTGCCCGGTGCCCAGACCGTCATCAGCCTCCGGTACAATTACTTTCCCGGGGAAGGTCCGTCCGACGGTTCCAACCCGTCCGAGAAGGAGGCCCACAAAAATCCTCAAAAAGACGCGGCCCCCAAAATAGCCCGGTATGCCTACGGCGAAGACTACCACCGCGTGGTCAAAGACCAGTTGTATGCGCTGATGGACGCCTGGCAAGAAGAGGTGGGACCGGTGGAAGGCCGGTGTTTTGTAGACTCCGCCCCGGTCATGGAGCGTGCGTGGGCCCGCCGCAGCGGCCTGGGATGGGTAGGAAAAAACAGCTTGGTGCTGACCAAAGGCGTCGGCTCGTATTACTTTCTGGCGGAGTGGATTGTAGACCGACCGCTGCCCCCGGATCCTCCCGTTACGGATCACTGCGGGTCGTGCACCCGGTGTTTGGATGCCTGTCCGACGGGCGCCCTGATTCAACCCGGCGTGCTGGACAGCAACCGGTGCATTTCCCACGCCACCATCGAGCTCCATGCAGCCGTCCCCAACGACCTGGTCCCCAAATTGTCGGGCTGGACCTTTGGCTGCGACATTTGCCAGGAGGTGTGCCCCTGGAACCGGCATGCCACGCCCCACAACGAACCCCGTTTTTCTCCGGAGTCGGATTGGGCTACCTGGACCGAATGGGAGTGGAAGTCGCTGACCGACGAAACGTTCCGATCGGTTTTTGGAAAGACACCGATGATGCGGGCCGGGTTTGCCAAATGGAAGCAAAGTGCCGCTTTGGCACTGGGATGGGAAAGAGACCCAGCCGAGAAGTCTTCTGAGTAAGGCGGGCCGAGTCAGCGCTACTGCCCTCTGGAGTGACCTCCATTCAGGCAGGAGGGCTCTACGGCCGAACAGGCACTGCTACCGCCTGCAAAACCTGGTACGTCACAGCGTCGTAGGCCACAGCGATCCAGTCCATTTTGTCGGCCTTCCAGGCAGCGGGGATTTCGTAGGCCACCCAACCTCCTTGGTGCGAGTTGGCTGCTGCATTGGCGGTCAGCAAGGGAATTCCCAAGATGCCTTTGGGTGCTGCCCGCAGAAAATGGTTGTGCACGTAATTCCGGTTTTTGGAGTTGTCCGGCATGAGTTGCGTAGAGACCACACCGCTTTCGGTCAGGTAAAAAGCGACGTGGATGGGGTTGGGGTGCGTTTTTGCGGCTTTTAGCTTGTACTGAAGCACGGCTTGACGACCTCCGTCGTTCCAGCCGGGAACCGTTTCAAACAAAACGGTCGGTGCTTCGCTCAGCCAAGTAGTGGCACGTGTTTGCCAGGTGGTGTAGGACTTCCAGTGGTTGGTGGGGTAGTCGGCCCGTTGCACCATGCCGTTGGGCAACCCAATGGCAGGACCAAAGTAGTTCCAGAGCGACTCGGAGGCCTCGCTCGTAAAGTCCGTAGGGTAGGAGGTGTCTACGTTGGAAAATCCGGTTCCGCGCGCATGGATGGCCAACGGTACCACGCGGTCTCCAAACAGGGAGTCCAGCTTGACCAATACCTTGGTTGCCTTGGGGCAGTTTTTACACGTGTGGCCCGTAAAATCCTCAATAAAAACGGCGCTCTCGGTTTGGGAAACCGTGTCGGCATAAACAACCGAGGCCCAGTCCACGTTGATGGCGTTTTTAAACGGTTGGTCGACGGTGTCGCACCCCGCCATGCCAATCACCAGCAAGGCGACCGCGAAGATTCCTACGAGAAAACGGTTGTGTCGCATGGGTTAGAAGCTTGTAGTCATGGAAATGGCCAATCCGTTGGAAGGCGGAACCACGCGGCAAATGCCTCCCACGCAGAAGATCCCCTGTTGCTGGCGGCCGTAGTTGATTTGGATGCGGGTGTTACCCGAGAAGTGAATCAGCGAAAAGATGGGGTAGTGCAACCGACGGCCCACGGAGGGGTGGCCGTAGTTGTAAATTTCTTGCAGGGCTAGGGTCCACCGATCGGACATGGTCCATTCCACCAGGGCCATGACTGCGTCGCCCCGGAACCCGTTGGCCAGGTTCCACTGGCCTTCGTACCGAAGGGTTTGGCCGTTGGGCAGGGTGTGCTGGAACTCGGCAACGGCCGCGCGCACGGTCAACAAGGAATCAGAATCCGGGCTGTTCAGAATCACGGCATCCGCCACGCCGTCGTTCAACACGGTTTTGTTGTAGCGCAGGTCGTACAAGGTCAGTTGCCCCTTGGATTTTTTGGAGAATTTCTTGCGGAGCTCCAGATTCACGTCCCGGAAGTAGAGAATGTCGCCGCGTTTTAGCCAATCCGATTGGTAGCCGTCGGTTCCGATGGCGCCAATAGGAACACCGGTGGCGACCGGGCTTTTTTGCAAGGACTCCGCCCAGGAGGCATTTAATGCAACCGTTAGCCCCGTTTTTCCGCCCAATAAGCTGCCTTTTTTGAACGCCTTGACAATATCCAACTCGCCGCCTTGCTCGCCGTTGATTTGCGTGGCGTAAGGGAACAGAGCCGGCAAGGCGTAGGTGTGCAATTTGGAGGTGGGAGGAAGGAAATTGACAAAGACATCGAACTGCTGGGCGCTTCGGTCGCTTCGGAAGCTCATGTTGTCGATGCGCTTGACCGATCCCTGCACCGAAAAACCTTTGATTTGGTACGTCAAGGTGGACCGAAGTGCCTGCCCCGGTCGGTAGATGTAGCCGTTGTCAAACGACGGGTCGTTCGCTTTGTAGACGTACTCGCTGTTGAGGTTCCATTTTCCTTTGGTCAGCGAAAAGCGCGCTGCCCCGGCGGCCACGTTGGCCGGTAAGTTCAATTCGGGATCGTTGGCCGGTTGATATTTGCTCACAAAACTTCCTCCGAGAACTGCGGCTCCCGCCTTCCAAGGGAGGTTGTACTCAGCGTCGATTCCGCGCACAATTCCTTCGCCCAAGGCAAAATACCGCCTTTGTTTGCCCAATACGCCTTTGATCTGCAGTCCGTTTTTCCACCGGGTCGCGATGCGCACGCCGTCCATGGCGTTATCGAGTCCCAGCCCGCGTTCTTCGTAAGCGCGAAAAATCATGCCGCTGCCAAACTGCTCGTAAAAATTGCCGACCGTAATGTCAAAACCGTCTTGTTCGAATTGCACAAAACGGTAGGGAATGCCTTGGCCTTTAAATCCTTGGGGATATCCGAGGATGGGGTTCTGGTAATTCTCGTAGCGCATGCCGGCGCGGAGCCCGCCCTGGGTGTAGGTAAAGGTGGCAAAGCCCTGTCCGCGGAATTTGTCTTCTGGGTAGTACTGGCCTGTGGGATCTAGGACGCTGTCCCGAACGTAGGCTTGTCCGTCAAACTGGAAGATGGCGTGCAATTCTCCCTTTTGGCCTTCGGATCCCAATGGCTGCGACCAAGCCGCACTTGCGAAAGAGGCCACAAGGCCTGCGAGGGCCCATTTGATGTGTTTCATGCTCAGTGGCCGGAAGTGCCGGCGGCATTATCAGCGGTTCCTCCGGCAGCGGCGGCGCGAATGGCGTCGAACAAGTGCTTTTCTTCGCCGGGAACGTATTTGTTGGCCTGGTATACAATTTCCCCTTTGCCGTTCAGCAAAAAGGTGTGCGGCACGTTGTTTACCCCCATAGCCCGACGCAATACGCTGTTGGCATCCAAAACAACCCGGTACTCCCATTCTTGACCCGCCACAAAAGGACCTACTTTGGCCGATGTGCGCGCATCGTCAATGGAGACGGCAATCAATTGGACGCCGGTCGATTTTTGAAGTTCCTCGTAGGAATCCTGGATGGCATTCAATTCGCTGATGCAGGGCTTGCACCAGGTGGCCCAAAAGCTTACCACCATGGGTTTGCCGTCGTTGGTCAGGGTAGCGGCGTCAATGGACTTCCCTTCCAAGGTCTGGACGGTAGCATGGGGCAGGCCTTGGGCGAATGCCAATGGCGTCAAGCCAAATGCAAGAAGAGCGAGGAGTAGGTTGCGCATGGAATTTTTCTGAGAATACGAAGATAACAAAAAAGGGGCCATTCCTTGCGGAATGGCCCCTTGAGCAGGTGCGATGCACCTACAAAAACGAGAATTAGTGGGCTACCGTCAGGCGAACGGTTTGAACAGCGTCGTTCATCACCACGCGTGCGGTGTATACGCCGTTGGGCAAGCCAGCGACAGGAAGGGTCAACTCGTGGTTGCCGGCTTCCAAAGCGCGCGCAGGAAGTTCTGCTACCACCTGACCGTTCAAGTTGGTCAAAGAAACCGAAACCTGGCTGTTGTCGTTCAAGTTCAAAGCGATACGAGCTACGTCCGAAGCGGGGTTCGGGAACACAGACAAGGCAGCGCCCGTCAACTCTTCGTTGCCCAAGGCGTTGTTGGAAACCCAAATGTTGTCCAAGAACAAGCTGTTGCCGTAACCGGAGATGCCTTCAAACTTCAATACCACGCCGGCGTTGCCTGCATACTGGCTCAAAGCGATGGAGTTTTGCTTCCATTCGGCTGCCGTTGGGAAGAAGCGGGTGTTGTTACCAACCGGAGTGCGGGTAGCCAACTGGTTGCCGGTCTTGTCAAACAAGGTGGTCCATGTAGCGCCGCAATCGGTAGAAGCAGAAACTTTCAATTGGTCGGGCTCGCTGCCGTCGTACTGAGCGTGCGCGTGTTGGAAGAACAACTTGGGGTTGGTCAAGCCAGACAGGTTCAATTTCTGGGTGGTAATTGACAGCGTGCCGCCGGCAGCTACCAAGTAGAAGTCCATCATGATGGATTTGTCCGATTGGGCAAATCCACCGATGTTTTGGGTGGTACCCGCAGCGGATTTGTTCAGTACGAACAAGCGAGGGGATGTTCCGCCTTGGATCAAGCCGGAGTTTGCAGGCAAAGCGGTGGTAGTAGCGGCCTCCAAACCTTCGTTGTACGGAGTGGTCACGGGAGTTGCACCAATCGTTGAAATACGAAGCGGAGCAACCGAGTTGTTCATGGTGTTGGCGTCGGCTTTGCCATTGGGAGCACCAACGCTGTACGCAAAGATGTTCGCACCACCGGCCAAGGTCACAGCTGGGAAGTTAACCGCTACAGATGCACCGGCGGCCAAGTTGCCGGTCCAGTTCTGAACGACAGGAGTGCCTCCGTTCAAGGTGTATTGTACTGCTGCAGACGTAATCGCGCTGGTTCCTGCATTCGTGATGGTGGCAGAAGGCGAGTATGCCGTGTTGCAAAGACCGCCCGAGTGCTGGGCCACAGACAAGATACCTGCGTCAAATACGGGGCCATTCAAAGGCTGAGGTGCGCTGTAACCAGCGTTCTTCACATCTTTCGTGGTCATGTCCTGAACCCATGCAACCATGGCCACTTCGGCCAATTTGTACACGTAGGTAGGAACTTTCACTTTTGCGGTGTAGATAAATGGAGTTCCAGAAGCCATGGTGGCAGGAATCGCCGTGCCGCTGGCATCGGGGATCATTTTGCGCATAACCATGTAGAACTCCGTTTCTCCATTGCTACCGGGAGCCGTGGGGAATTCGATGGCCTTCTCCACCAAGCCCAAGTGCAACTTCAAGTTGGCGTTTGTAATGGAGTTTTGGGTGGCGTTGGTTACGTAAACAATGAATTCAACCGAGTCGTTGTTCGCGGTGAACTGGTGGGCAACGGTAACGGAATAATCCGAAGCCACTGCGTAACGCGTGTTGATGGAAGACGCGGTAACGTTGGCAGGAGCGCCGGCATACGCGGAACCGGTTGGGGCCACGCCGTCCATAGCGGTCCAGGGCACACCGTTCACGCCGTAGAAGCTCACACGGGTAGCTACATCCGTGGGGTTCTGCAGGTTCATTGGGTCAAATCCGGGCCAGCTGGTTTGGTACTTGATGGAAACCGCCTTGGTGGCATTGGCGTCCAAAAGGGTGTTAAAAGCCGGGTTCTGGCTGGCGCACGGGCCGCAAGAAGCCTGGGTGAACTCTTCAAACAAGACCAAGCGCTGTGCTTGACCGAAGGCAGCGGATCCAGCTACCGCCAGGGCCACAAGGGTAAGGGTTTTTTTCATAGCGTTTTCAAGAAATGGAGGCCTAAGGTACATTTTTTTTCCGTTGCGCGTACCTTTGGGTGCGTTCAATGCAAAAACTCCTACTTATGAAAAGTCGCTTATCTGCCCTCGCTTTGGCTTTGCTCTTTGGAGCCACCGCACAGGGACAATCCTTGCAGGTATCTTCGATGGATTCGGTTCTTTACGCCAACAGCTTTGCATCCGGTCAGTTGCCCGGTCATGTCAATTTGAAAAATACCAGCAGCACTTCAAAGGATTACTACGCCCGTCGTGCCAAAGTAGGCACCTCTGCGGTGGTTGATTCCAATTATTTCTGCTGGGACTTGTGCTACCCCACCTGGTCCAGCAATTCCATGGGCACGGTGACCATTCCCGCAGGCGGAGTCGCCACCGACTTCGGTTGCTACATCTATTTGAAAGCAGCCGGATTGGTTGGCCGGGATACCATTTGGTACACCTTCACCAATGCGGCGGATGCGTCAGACACCCTTCAGGTAGCGGTTGCGTGGGAATTGTCGACCACTTTTGGACAATCCGAGCTTGCGGCTTTGGCAGCACCGGTTTGGATGCGCGATGGCAAGGTGTACACCCAAGAACAGCCCTGGATGGACAACGTAGACGGTGTTGTTTTGGTGGATGCTTTTGGCAGAGAGGCAGCGCGTTGGAATGGAGTGGCCGAACTGCTGCAAGGCGCAGTGGTTCCCGGTCGTGGATGGTACACCGTTCGGTTTGAATCGGCGGGACAAACCCTCCGCTCGGAGCGGTTCCTTTCTTTGTAAGAAGTTCTCCCCTCCCGAACGCCCCAAAGGAGCATTCGGAAAAATGCAAAAGGGGCGGTCTCCGCAGGAGACCGCCCCTTTTTTATGGGCGAACGTTTAAAAAAGCAACCCCTTAGTGGGCCACTTGGAAACGCTGGCTGCTTTGTTCGGTGCCGTTGGTGAATTCGACCACATACAGGCCGTTGTTCCAGTCGGACACATTCAGGGTGGCGGTGTTTTCGCCGTTCAAGTTGCCCGCGAAGACCACCTGGCCCAGGGTGTTGAGTACCCGGAAAGAACCTGCGGTGCGGTCGCCGAACTGGAAGGCCACCGTGTTCTGTGCAGGGTTGGGAGCAACCGAAAACGCATTAAGGGAGTTTTCCTCTACGCTCACGCCGCTGGAAGTCAAGTTGGCAGACTGGTAGATCTCCTTGGTGGCCATGTCTTGGATCCAAACCATTACGCCCAAGTCGGTGAAGTCTTCAACCGTGTGTGCGGTGGCGTGGTTCACCGGCGCGGATGCGTTGGCAGGCAAGGTGTACGCTCCGTTGAAGGTGTAGGACAACGTCTTGCTTTGAGCAACATTGGCAGCCAGTCCGTTTAAAACGGTGCCGTTGGCATCGGGAACCAGCTTCTTCATCACGGTGTAGAAAACAGTTTCCCCGTTGGACTTCACGTTTTGGGTGGTAGACTTTTCGTAGATCGCCACTTGCAAAGACAGCGACTTGGAAGTGCTTACCAAGGGGGTCATGTCGATTTGCATGTCCACTTTTTGGGCGGCAGCGTCCACCGTGTAAAAACCGGACAGGTTCACAAAAGCGGGCTTGGCTTTGAATGTATTCAGCGTGGCCTGGGTTATTTGGCCCGCGTTGCCATTCCAACCGCCGTCGATTTGGGCATTGGGAACCGAGTTCACGCCGTACAACGTGCGCTTGCTACCTGCTTCTGCCGTGTAGTAGGGGTCACCGCTTCCGGGAAAGTTCACCTGGTACTTGATGTAGTTGTAGTCACCGGCGGGCTGAGCGTCCATCAAGGTTTTGAAGGAAGCGTTGGCTGGGGCACAGGGTGGGCAGGTGGATGAGCTGAATACTTCGATCAACGGCTTGCGAACCGCAATGCTACCTACAACCACAACCTGCTTGGTTACGGTATCGTTTTGGGGAGCTGCGTCGGCCTGTCCGTTCGGATTGGAAGTCCAGAACTTCACGGTGTACGTGCCCGTTGCGGCTGGGGTCCACGTTGTGGGGTGGGTGAGGGTTCCGGTTGCGGCGGAGGCAATGTTAACCCCAGAGGCTGCGCCAGATACCGCAGTGCCGTTGTTCACTTTGTAGTTCAGTGTGGCGCTGGTTACCGCGTTGGATCCACCGTTCAGGTAGGAAGCCGAAACCGTGAAAGGTGCTTGACCGAGAACCAAGTAGTCCGCAACATTCAAGCTGTTTGCAATCAGGTTGTTAGCGGGTTGTGTTCCCGGGATGAACTCGTAGTACTTGTTATCGGCAGGGGTTGCGTCCGTTCCGGCAAGTGCAGCGACGTTGGGTGAACCGTTTACGCTGTAGGCCGTCGTGCTATTCACCTGGATTCCCATGGAGAAGGTAGCGCCCGTGCAGGAATTGCGCTGGTCTACAATATAAATTTTATTGGTAGACTCCTCCAATGCCATGGCCCAGTACGTCCAGCAGGTGTTGCCGGGGATGCCGAAGGACGAGAACATGATCCAGTGCTGGCGGTTGGGGGCCGAGCCAAAAGTCTTGGTTACGATCAAGTCGTTGGTGCCGGGAGCAGCCAATCCCCAAATGCAGACCGAATTGTCCGGAATTCCCGCATTGGGAAGCGCTGCCTTGGTGTAACTGGGAGCGGTGGCCGCATTGACATCAAAGGTCAGTACGCCCGAGGTGCTCACTTTGTATTGGGTAACGGCGGTTCCGTTGAATTGAAATGCAAAGGGCAAGGTTTGCGCGGCAGTCCAAGTGGGAGCGGTGGCAGAAGCCGTGGAGATGGTTGTCCAGCTGGTGGCCAATCCGCCTCCAACAGGGTATTCGGCATCGGCATTCAGGTTGCCCGGATTGCCGTTGGTGCTACCTGGGAGGTAGTAGTATTGCGCTTGGGCAGGGCTCAATAAAGCCACCAATGCCACCAGGCCCAACGAGAGGAGCGTTTTTTTCATGGAAAAAGGGTTAGGTTCGAAAGGGCCAAAGTACATATTTTTCGTTTTAAAACCGCTATTTTTGCACATTCGACCGGGTTGTGCAATAACATCGGTTCAAATGCGTTAGCCGTCCAGTATGTACCACCATTTTCGAGGTTTTTTGGTTGCCAAGTCGCCTACCCATGTGGTGGTGGACTGCGGGGGTGTGGGTTACTTCCTGCACATTTCCCTGACCACGTTTGGAGCCATATCTTCTTTGTCAGCAGACGGCAACGAAGAAGTTTTCCTTTTTGCTCACGCCGTGTACCGCGAGGATGCCCAGGTTTTGTACGGTTTTTCCACCGCGGAGGAACGCGATGTGTTCCTCTTGCTGCTCGGGGTTTCGGGAGTGGGAGCCACGACGGCGCGCATGTTGTTGTCTTCTATGCTTCCGTCGGAAGTGGTACAGACCATTGCCTCGGGGAATTCAGGACGCCTGCAGGCGGTGAAAGGCATTGGCGCCAAAAGCGCCCAACGCCTTGTTGTGGATCTGCGGGACAAAATGGCCCGCTGGTCGGGAGCAAGCGAAACCGTGGGCAGTGCAGCATCCGGTGGCGGAGACCGCATGGAGGCCATTGCGGCTTTGGAGGTTTTGGGATTTTCGCGGCCGGCGGTAGAAAAAGCCGTGGCATCGGCCATTGCCAGCCAGCCCGAGGCCGGTGTGGAGGGTTGGATTAAAATGGCGCTGGCAGCGCTGTAAAGGAGGTGGTCGGATTCCGTTTTCGCTGTTTGTTGACCGCAGTGGCCTTGGTCTTGGCCGCGGTATCCGGTCATGCGCAAACGGATTCCAGCTCGGGTCCCAATCCCTGGAATTACCCCGGTCAAATTCAGCCCGGAGGATTTCGCACGGAAACGGTGTATGACCCCGCAACGGGCATGTACCAAGTCCAGCGGTACCTGGGGGATGTGCCTGTAGGGATTCCCGAATACTACACTGTGGCGCAGTACCGCGAGCGGATGTTCAGTCTGCAGCAGACGCAGTCCTGGCAGGAGCGTTTGGCGTCAAGCGGGCGGGCAGGCGGAACGGACCGCGAGGGCGACGGGCTGATTCCCGATATGTTCGTTTCCAACGAAACCTTTAAAAATGTTTTTGGCAGCAATGCGGTGGAAGTACGCCCACAAGGCACGGCCGAATTGCGGTTTGGGGTACGTTACCAGAAAATTGAGAACCCCATGATTCCCCTGCGGAACCAGCGTACGTGGGCGTTGGATTTTGACCAGCGCATGCAGGTCAATGCCACCGGCAAGGTGGGAGATCGTCTCAATTTGCAAATGAACTACGACACCGAGGCCACCTTTGCGTTTGAGAACAAAACCAAACTGGATTTTCGGGGCCAAGAAGACGACATCGTCAAGTCCTTGGAATTGGGCAATGTGAGTTTGCCCATGACCTCCACATTGATCACGGGAGCGCAGTCGTTGTTTGGGGTCAAGGGCCAGTTTCAATTTGGCAAAACGACGGTTACTACCTTGCTGTCCGAGCAACGGAGCCAGAGCCAAAGCATCAACATCCAAGGCGGGGCAACTGCGCAACTATTTGAAATCCAGGCAGACCAATACGAGGCCAATCGGCACTTTTTCTTGGGGCATTTTTTCCGAGACCACTACGAGGCCACGCTAGCGACCCTGCCGGTGATCAACAGCCCGGTTCAGATTACCCGTCTGGAAATCTGGGTGACCAACCGACGTTCCATGACCGAAGAAACCCGGAACATTGTGGCGTTTATGGATTTGGGCGAGTCGGAAGCCAAGGCCTACCGATCCACTTCGGCAGCTCGGCCCGGTCTTTCGCTGTTCCCGGGCCAGGCTCTGGACGTCCTGCCCTCCAATCGGTCCAACCGATTGGATCCTGAAGTTTTGACGCAGGAGATTCCGGGTGTCCGAGACATCAGCCAAGCATCGAACGCCTTGACCAGCCAAGGAGTCGAGGCCAATTTGGAGTTCGCCGAATTGACCAATGCCCGCAAGTTGGCACCGACCGAATACCGTTTTCATCCCCAGCTCGGTTATGTAACCTTGAACACGTCCTTGAATCAGGACGAAGTACTGGCGGTTGCCTACCAGTACACGGCCAACGGCCGCATGTACCAGGTAGGAGAGTTTTCCAACGACGGAATCAACCCGCCGAAAACGCTGATTTTGAAACTTTTGAAAAGTCCGGTCTTGAATGTGCGCATGCCGATTTGGGACTTGATGATGAAGAATGTCTACAGCTTGAACGCTTTCCAGTTGTCGCAAGAGGATTTCCGTCTGGATATCCTGTACCGAAACGACGCAACGGGTTTGCCCATTCCGTTCCTGCCGCAGTCCAGCATCAAAGACCAGCTCTTGGTG
>JBILEM010000196.1:0-3277 GCA_044352085.1 Schleiferiaceae bacterium | reverse complement strand
CGGGCGGTCGGTGCCCGCCCAACGGCCCGGCCCCCGCGCCGGCATCAAATACAAACTCTTGAATGCGCTACTCACCCAGGCGCCCATTTTGGGGAATGAAGACTTGGTGGCAGGGACGGGAGCCGAAAGATTGGTGCGTTTGTTGCCGGAGCCACGGACGTTGGCAGCCGGTCAAAAAGCCTTGGCGGAGGCGTTTCACAAGCCGCTGTCTGCGGAAGAGATAGAGGGGCGCGATCAATTTGTATCGGCCCATTCCGCTCGGGCACTGGCCGAAAACCTGGCCCTTGCGCTTGCCGGGGGCTGGAAAGCGTAGCGTTTGGTTACCATCGAAAAACACGTCCCGTACAGCTTGGTAAGATCCGAGCCAAAGCGATTTCCCGGGTTATGCAACCGATTTAGGTTCCGTGTGCTCGTACCGTTTCGGACCCTCTGCCCGTCCTTGGCGCGAAGAAAATCGACGGGTCTACAGCGTGCGCTGCACGGCCGCCTGGACGGTCCCGCCGGAACATTTGTAGGTAGGGTGGGGGAATTTCAAGAGCAGGGCATAGTCGTGGGTGGCCATCAAAACGGCCGTTCCGGAACGACCAATCTCCTTCAATAAGTGCATGATTTCCTCGCTGGTTCCCGGGTCCAGGTTGCCGGTGGGTTCGTCTGCCAAGAGCAATACGGGTTCGTTGAGCAAAGCCCGAGCGATAGCCACACGCTGCTGTTCGCCTCCCGACAATTGGTGGGGGAATTTGTGCCCCTTGGTTCCAACGCCTACTTTGTGAAGGACTTCGTCGATTTTTTGCTTGTTTTCCAGGGGGTCCAGGTGGCCAGTGGCCTCCAAAACAAACTGGAGGTTGTCGAACACCGATCGCTCGTATAGCAATTGGAAATCTTGAAACACAATTCCCAGCTTTCGGCGTAAAAATGGGATGTCGGATTCCTTCAAATGGGTCAAATCATAGCCCACCACATGCCCTTCTCCGGAAGAAAGGGGCAGATCTGCATACAACGTTCGCAACAAACTGGACTTGCCGGACCCCGTCTCCCCAATGAGATAAGCGAACTCCCCTGGCTTGAGCTCAATGTTTACATTGCTTAAAACCAGGTTTTTAGCTTGATAAATGGAGGCATTTTTCAGCAGAAGGGGGGAGGGGGAAGACACGGTGGTATGATTTTGGAAGGACTTACAACAAAAGAAAGGAATTTTTAGGTGCTTTGGTATCTTTGAGCAAATGATGGGGAAACAACTTTTCATCGGGACCTTGCTGCTCGCCTTCGGGATGGGGTTGGCAATCCCGGCAGCCGGCCAACAATCCACGTGGGAGCAATCTCCCCAGCGCCACTACGAAGAAGCAAGACGCCTATACGACGAAGGGCTCTACGCTGCGGCGTCAGACGGGTTTGAACGCACCCTCCAATTGATGGGGGACGAGCGCAACGACTTAACGGAGCAGTCTTCTTATTTCCGGGCCATGTCCGCTGTCAAGCTCATGAACCGCAATGCAGAGGATTTGGTTTCGGTATTTTTGGCGGATTATCCTACAAGTGCCCGCCGAAAAGAGGCGATATTGGAAACTACCGAGTATTTTTTCAATCGGAAAAAGTACAAGGAAGCCCGGGTTTGGTTGCAACGGTTGGACGGAATGGCTCTGAACCAAGAGGAACGAGGCGATTACAAGTTTAAATTGGGGTACAGCAGCATG
Source organism: Schleiferiaceae bacterium (assembly GCA_044352085.1). Classification (GTDB taxonomy): domain Bacteria; phylum Bacteroidota; class Bacteroidia; order Flavobacteriales; family Schleiferiaceae; genus CAMDTE01. The sequence continues at coordinate 1,586 of JBILEM010000196.1, read as the reverse complement.
ATGACCCAAGATTCCAAATCGGCTCAGCTCCACTTCAAAGAAATCAAAGACGGAAAGTCTTCGATGGCCCCGTCGGCCAAGTACTATTACGGTCATTTGGCGTATTTAGATAGCAACTACGTCACGGCCATTCAGAATCTATCGGCATTGCGCCAAGATCCCCAATTCGGGCCGGTGGTGCCCTATTATCTTGCGCAGATGTACTACCAAACGGGTGACGACACAGCGCTTTTCCGATTGGGCAAAGATTTGTTGGGAAATGCCACAGCCAAACGCGCACCGGAAATTGCCAAGTTGGTCGGGCAGAGCCTCTACCGCCAAAAACGGTATGCCGAAGCGATTACTTACCTGGTGTTACACCGAGACCAAGGCGGAAAGATGCGGCCCGAAGACCATTACCAACTGGGCGTTGTGTACCACGCAACTGGGAAAATGCGGGAGGCCATGGACGCCTTGAACAAAATGGCAGCCGGGAAGTCAGCGGTATCCCAGGCGGGGTATTATTTATTGGGCGACGCGTACCTGAAAGAGGGGATGAACCAAGAAGCGCTGAGTGCGTTCAAAGCGGCCAGCGATATGGAGTACGATCTCCGCTTGCAAGAAGAGGCCTTTTACCATTATGCCGTGTTGACCTATTCAACCGTGAGTCCTTTTTCCAAACCCATCGAAGCATTTCAGCAATTTTTAGCAAAATACCCCCAGTCGGAGTACAAGCGGGAGGCGAATGCGTACTTGGCGAATTTGTACACCACTTCGCGGGATTATGCCCGCGCTTTGGAAGCTATTCAAGCCACCGGCATGGCGAGCATGGCCATGCGCGAAGCCTACCAAAAAGTTGCCTATTTTTTGGGCGTCGAAGCGTACAACGTTGCCCAATGGACCCAAGCAGGGGACTATTTTCGCATGAGCCTGGATTATCCTTTGGAGTCCCGCTACGTGGCTCTTGCTCATTTTTGGCTGGGTGAATTGGCTTTCCGGGCAGACGACCCTCAAGAGTCGTTATCGGAATTTGAGCAGTTTTTGAAAGTCCCTGGTAGCTATACCTTGTCGGAATTGCCCATCGCCCTCTACAACAAAGCGTATTGCCTATTTGCACTGGCCAAGTACGAAGCGGCCTCTACGGCTTTTCGGCTCTTTTTGGACTCCAAGGATGCCGACGCCCGCCGCAAATCGGATGCCACCGTGCGCGTTGCAGACGCCTACTTCATGCAAGGTCGCTACAGCCAGGCAGAGGAGTTTTACCGCCAATACGTCGGTCAGAAAAATCCGGATGCCGACTATGCCTCCTTTCAGCGCGCATTGAGCCTGGGTCTTCAGGGCAAGCAGAGCGAGAAATTGACCGTCCTGAATGGCATGGCATCGACTTATCCCAAAAGCAAAATGCTCCAAGATGTTGATTTTGAGCGGGCCTCCACCTTGCTGCGCCTGGACAAGAACGACGAAGCTGCGGCCGCTTTTGTGGCATTTGCCGAAAAATACCCCCAGGCCTCCCAGGCGCGTCGGGCCCAAATCAATGCGGCCTTGGCCTACCGGAACAAAGGCGACTTGAACCAAGCCGCCATTCTGCTGAAAAGTGTGGCCGATAA
>JBILEM010000195.1:0-3295 GCA_044352085.1 Schleiferiaceae bacterium | reverse complement strand
CCCTGCGGTACGACTTGACGGTGCCTTTTGCCCGATTTGTGTCCCAAAACCAAGGAAAAATCCCCATTCCGTACAAACGGTACCAAATCCAGCCGGTGTGGCGGGCAGACCGTCCTCAGAAAGGCCGGTTCCGCGAATTTTACCAGTGCGACGCAGATGTAGTCGGGTCCAAGAGTTTGTGGCAAGAAGTGGAGTTGGTGGATTTGTACACCACGGCCTTTGCCTCCTTGGGCCTGAGCGTCACCGTCCGAATCAACCACCGGGGCCTCTTGGCTGCGTTGGCGGATGAATTTGGACTGGGCGACCGGCTCATCGACTTCACCGTAGCGGTGGACAAGTTGGACAAAGTGGGTGTGGAAGGCGTCTTGACCGAATTGCACACCAAAGGCGTAGAGGAGCCTGTTTTGGAGAAGGTGCGCGCCTTGATTGCGACACCGCGTTCCACCTCCGAAAGTCTGGCCTATCTCGCAACTGCCTTGGGCCAACACCCCGAAGGAATGCGCGGCATCGAAGATGTACGCTTTGTTTTGGCTCACATTGCCGAGCCCCAGCAGGTGGTGCTCGACTTGACTTTGGCGCGCGGCTTGAATTACTACACCGGGGCCATTTTTGAAGTGACCGCGAACGACGTTGAAATGGGCAGCATTGGCGGGGGCGGGCGCTACGACGATTTGACTTCCATTTTTGGAGGAAAGGGGTTGCCGGGAATCGGCATTTCGTTTGGTTTGGACCGCATTGTCTTGTGTTTGGAGGCCTTGAATGCCTTTCCGCTGGACCAATTGGGCCATGCGCCGTCGGTTATGGCGCTGCACCCCGGGAACCCGGAAGAGGTTCAAGCCGTCTATGCCGTCGTTCGGGCATGGCGCGAAGCCGGAATTTCAGCCGAATTTTATCCGGACGCCGCTGCGGTAAAGAAGCAGTACGCCTGGGCCGAGCAACGCGGTATCCGGTGGATATTGCAGCGAATGGAAGGGGATCAGGTGTTCCTGAAAGACACATCAAGCGGCGATGTAATCAGCTATTCAGTAGATGATTGCAATACCTTAATTGATCTTTTTAATTAAGTACATTTTCTCCAAGCCTGCTGGTACGCCCCCTGAGGGTCGTAGAAGGCGGCTTGCTGGGTGGGGTCAAAGGGTGGACGTCGTCCGGGGTTTCGAGGTCCACCGGCGAGGTGGTTCCAGTTGCCCCAGTTAACCGCGGGCTCGTAGTCCAGCAGATGGTGTTCGAAGTAGGAGGCGCCAATGGGCCATGGGAGTCCGAGTTGGTGAATGAAGTACGACGCGGCATTTTGCCGAATGCGGTTGCTCATGTACCCCGTTTCCCGCAGTTCAATCATTCCGGCATTCACAAAGGCATTGGGCGTTTCGCCGTTGGTCCACAGCGCCACGCGGCGTTGAATGTCGTTGTTCCAGGCGCATTGAGGACCAAAGAGGCGGGCCCCGTCTACCCGTCCGGCCCACAAAAAATAGGACCGCCAGAGGAGTTCAAGCTTGAACCACGCGCTTCCCTCGTTGGCCCCCCGCTCGGATTCGTACCGATTCACTTCTTTCCAAACCGTTCGCACAGAGAGCGCTCCGGTAGCCAACCACGGGCTGATTTTCCCGGAATAGTCCACACCAAGCAATCCATTGCGGGTTTCTTTGTAGCAGCGCAGACCGTCGGTCTCCCATACAAACCGGCGGAGATGGGCCAGGGCCGATTGGGCGTCTCCGGAAAAAGGAAATCCACCGAGGGGGTGGGCATCGGAATGGGGCTGAGCCGTAGAATGGGGATAGGGCGGGAGCGTTGGGTTTCCCAGCGGCGGTGGGGGCAGAGCTTCTACCTTTCTTCGGTACCCGCTGAAAGTCAGGGGCAGCGACTGCAAAGAGAAGTTCCAAAGGGCGGGTTCCCAAACGTCGTGGTTTTCAAATAGGTTCAATTCAAAACCGTGGGTGCGTGCGGTTTGCGCCACGGCACGCTCCTCGCGGATTTCTTCGGTGGTAAATCCTCTGGAGGCAAAGACGGCATCTCCGGAAACGGCGTGCAAAGGCAGGAGGTCGGCCGGATTTGCGCCCCAGTGAAATTCCAGGGTGGCGCCGGGTTGCAAGAGCCATTCGGCCTCAAATCCCTGGGCTGCCTGGAGCCACAGGTTTTTCCGCCGATCCGATAGGCGGCTCCATCCAAACGGCGTTTGAGCATCCCAGCCCGGTGGTCCCGTGACCAGGGCGAGGAGGGGTGCATCGGGAGCGTGGTCGGCGCGGTGGGCGAGCAAGGCCTCCCAGGTGAAGTTGTCGGTCCGACGCAGGTCGTTTCGGACCCAGTACACGTAGCGGGAGGGATGCAGGGTCATTATTTAGAGGGTGTCTCGGTTTTGGTGCCAGTGGGCGGCTTGGGCCAGGAGCGCGTTTTGTTGTTCGGGGTCCATTTTGTCCCACGTCGGGTAGGTGTACCCCAACCGGGGCAAAGATCCCAACGTGGGGCGGTGCCGGTGGTGGAATTCCCAGTACAGGGCGTTGAGCGGGCAGGCTTTCTCCCCGACGCGTTCCTCCACGCGGTAGTGGCAGGAACCGCAGTAATGGCTTTGTTTTTTGAGGTATTGCCCGGTGGAAACGTAGGGCTTGGTACCGACGATTCCCCCGTCGGCGAATTGGCTCATGCCCCGGGTATTGGGCATTTCCACCCAGGAGAGGGCATCTACGTAAATGCCCAGGTACCACGCATCGACCTCGTCCGGGTGGGTGCCCAAAAGCAAGGCCACGTTCCCCAGTACCATGAGCCGCTGGATGTGGTGGGCGTAGGCGTGTTCCAACGACTGCTGTACGGCGTGCCGGACGCAAGCCATTTGGGTGTTGCCGTCCCAGAACCACGCGGGAAGGGGGGCGTGGTGGTTCAAGGCGTTTTTGGTGCCGTAATCCGGCATGTGCTCCCAGTAAATGCCCCGGACGAATTCGCGCCATCCGAGAATTTGGCGGATAAATCCTTCGGCTTGGGCCAGCGCGATTCGGCCGGGCTCCGCCCGGTGGGCCTCTTCAACGCGGTGAATGACCTCCATGGGGTGCAACAGCTTGGAATTGAGGGAAAAACTCAGTCTGCTGTGGTAAAAATAGGGGTGGTCGGGGCCCAAGTGGTCTTGGTAAGTGCCAAAAAGCGGAAGGAGGTGCTCCACAAAATGGTCCAAAGTTTTTAAGGCGTCGGAGTGGGTTACCGGCCAGGGAAAGCGTTCTGCATCGACGGTGCCCAGGGTTTGGATGCCGTGTCTTTGGATGCGTTCCACCACCTCGGTTTGGTTGGAAGGGGTGGAACACGGGTCTGG
>JBILEM010000193.1:0-3297 GCA_044352085.1 Schleiferiaceae bacterium | reverse complement strand
ACCGACCAGGACCCTGGGTCGAGACCTTTACCCAGTACAAAACGGTGCGGGTCAAGAACTCGTTTGGGGACACCCAAGACCGGTATGCCGTATGGTTGGAAATCCAGTTGTTTGACCGACCCTTCGGCGTCTGGGTAGGGCTCACCTCCCGGTCTTCCCAAAAACACCCCCTTTTGCTGGGCCGAAATCTTTTACGTCAAGGCTTTTTTGTTGACGTCCGCCTCCGTAATTTGTCTTTGAAACGTCGCCAATCCCCTCCTTCTTCTTTATGAATATTTTGATCCTGTCTGCCAACCGCAATTTGTATTCCACCCGGCGGTTGATTGAAGCCGCAGAAGCCCGGGGACATACGGCCAAAGTCATGAATGTGAGCCGGTGCTACGCCGTTATGGAAGCCGGCACGTTGGATCTGTACTACGGAGACCACCCCATCGAAGGCGTGGACGCCGTCATCCCACGCATTGGTGCCTCCCTTACCGGTTACGGAAGTGCGATGCTCCGCCAATTCGAGATGAAAAACGTATTCTCGACGCTCAAATCGCTTGCTTTGGTGCGGTCCCGAGACAAATTGCGCGCCATGCAGATTTTGGCCAGCCAAGGGGTTTCCATCCCGCGGACAGCCTTTGCCAAACACCCCACAGACATCGATAACCTCATCAAATCCGTTGGAGGCAGTCCGTTGATTGTCAAACTATTGGAAGGGAGCCAGGGATTGGGCGTTGTGCTGGCAGAAACCAAAAAAGCCGCCAAAAGCGTGATTGAGGCTTTTTACGGTTTGGACGCCAATATTTTGGTGCAAGAATTCATTGCAGAAGCCAACGGCGCAGACTTGCGCACCTTGGTGATAGACGGCAAAGTAGTTGCCGCCTACATGCGCCAAGGACAAGAAGGCGAATTTCGCTCCAACCTGCACCGCGGCGGCAAAGGGGTCCCCGTCAAATTGACGCGTGCAGAAAAAGAAATGGCGGTGGCCGCCACCAAGGCCTTGGGACTGCAAATTGCCGGCGTGGACATGCTCCGCAGCAAACGCGGACCGCTGGTACTCGAAGTAAACAGTTCGCCCGGCCTCGAAGGAGTGGAAAGCACCACCGGCCTGGACGTAGCCGGCGCCATCATTGCCTATGTAGAAAAGCATGCGGGACCGCAAAAGCGCCGCAGGAAAGACCAAATCGGAGTCTAATGCAGTTGTTCTGGGGAAGTTGGACCGCCGACGGGAAGGCCGCCTTGTCGCCCGACGAGGCCAACCACGCCGCGCGGGTACTCCGGAAAGTCCCCGGAGACGTGATCCATGTGGGAAATGGCCAAGGCGACGTTGCACGCGTGGAACTGCAGCACGTCGCTCCCAAAGCAGCCTGGGGCACTGTTTTGGAGGTAATCCCCCAGTTTGGATCGGTTCCCGGAACCTTGCACATGGTCCTGTGCCCCACCAAATCGCTGGACCGAACCGAATGGGCGGTTGAAAAAGGCGTTGAATTGGGCGTTTCTTCGTTTCACCTGGCCTTGGCCAATCGATCCGAGCGGCGCCATGCGTCGGTCGATCGGCTGCAAAAAATCGTTGATTCTGCAGCCAAACAAAGCCTCAAAGGCCTCGTCCCAAAAATCCACGAAGCCGTGCCTTTGGCATCGCTGTGGGGGCATGCCCAGTGGAAACAGGCCCAAAAAGGCGTGCTGCACTGCATGGAAAGCCCCAAAACTCCTTTGTTGACATGGCCCATGCCCCCCGGAAAACCGGTGGTCTTGGCCGTTGGTCCCGAGGGGGATTTTACCCCAGAGGAAGCCGCTGCGGCCGCTTCCCACGGCTGGGATGCACTCACCTTGGGCAATGCCCGGTTGCGCACCGAAACGGCGGTTGTTACGGCCGCCGCGGTGGTCTTACAGCGCTGGGAAACAGCGCTCGTCGTCCACGGGAATCCGCTGTAAAAAGCGGCGTGCTTCCGCCATGTCCGGCGCCTGCATGCGGTCCTCGTTGAGGAAGGGAACGCTCTCCCGGAAGGCGTCCACCAAGGCCTGAAGCAACACACTGGTTCCGGTGCCGCGAAGCTCCAAAGCCTGGCAAGCGGCCAACCACTCCATTCCCAGCACATCCCACACGTTGTTGAGAACCTGAACGGCTTGCACCGCTGCGTTGGCTCCCATGCTCACATGGTCTTCTTGGCTGGCACTGGATTCGATGGAATCTACCGACGCCGGGGTGCACAGTTGTTTGTTGTGGCTCACCACGGAGGCCGCTGCGTATTGGACAATCATCAAGCCGGAGTGCAGGCCGGGATTGGGCGTCAAAAAAGCAGGCAATCCGCGCTTGCCGTTCACCAACTGGTACAACCGGCGTTCGGATATGCTGCCGTACTCGGCCAAGGCAATCGCGGCAAAGTCCAGCGCCAGAGCCAGGGGCTGCCCGTGGAAATTGCCGGCAGAAATCACTTCGTCGTCCTCAAAAAACACCATGGGGTTGTCCGTGGCACCCTGGAGTTCGTAGCGAACGGTGCGGGCCAAATGCCCCAGCGCATCCCACGAGGCACCGTGCACCTGGGGGACGCACCGGAAGGAGTACGGATCTTGCACGTGGGTTTTGGACCGGTGCGGTCCGGGGCTGCCGTCCAACCATTCGCGGACCCGGGAGGCGACTACGGTTTGTCCCGGTTGCGGGCGGGCTCGGTGCACCCGGGCATCGAAGGGCTCCAGGCGGCCGTCAAACGCATCCAGGGAAAGGGAGGCGCATACGTCGGCCCAGTACCCCAAGGTGAAACCTTGGGCCACCAACCAAACGGCATGGGCCACCATGAACTGGGTCCCGTTGATCAAAGCCAATCCTTCTTTGGGGCCCAGTTTCAAGGGCTCCCATCCCAAGCGTTGCAAGGCCTCGGCCGCCGGCATAGGCTTGCCTTTCAGCACCACTTCCCCCTCGCCTACCAGAGGCAAACACAGGTGGGACAGGGGGGCCAAATCGCCGGACGCACCCAGCGAACCGCGTTCGTACACCACCGGGAGGCAGTCGGCCTCGTAGAAATCCAACAACCGCCGAACGGTGGCCCGGGCGGTACCCGAGAAACCGTAGCTCAGCGAAAGGGCTTTGGTCAACAGCATCAGGCGAACCAAAGGGGCCTCCAGGGCATTTCCGGTACCGCACGCGTGGCTCCGAATGAGGTTCAACTGCAGCTGGGCCAAGTCTTCGTGGCCAATGGAAACGTTGTACAGCGCTCCAAAACCGGTATTGATTCCGTAATGGGCCTTTTGGGCCGACTGGGCCAATTGAACCACGTAAGCATGGCTTTGCTCGACGTTTTTCCAAGTCGCCTT
>JBILEM010000194.1:0-3297 GCA_044352085.1 Schleiferiaceae bacterium | reverse complement strand
GGGGAGGCAGACATGAATTTTGCCATGCCCAAATTGCAACTGGAGGCGGCTGAAATGCAGTCCATTGCCCAGAAAATTGGCGAAGCCCTCTTGACTCCGGCCTAAATCCAGTTCAATTAGGGGAGAATTTTGGTGGGGTTTTGGTCCACAAATTGGGACCACGCATTTTTTGACGCGCCTCCGGCGCGTTTTTTCATGCCTTTCTTCCAGGCAGCCGGCGGTTCAGAAACAATGGAACTTCCTACCGGTGTTTTTTGCGCACTAAATGACGAAAATGCATAGCACGTCGCGACAGCCAAACCGTCGGTGGCATCGAGTTGTTTGGGCAATTCTTTGAATCCATAAATGGACTGGAGCATGCCGGCTACCTTTTCCTTGGTGGCTCCACCGCTGCCCGTTATGCTCTGTTTGACCCGGGTGGGGGAGTACTCGAAAACAGGCAGTGATCGAGAAAGAGCGACGCCCATGGCCACACCTTGTGCCCGGCCCAATTTCAGCATGGATTGCACATTTTTGCCAAAAAAGGGAGCTTCAAGGGCCACCACATGGGGCTGATAGCGCTGTACCCAATCCTCAACGGCGGCGTGAATGTCTTGCAGCCGTTCCAACGCTTCCTTTTTGGTTGAGAAACGGATGGCTTGCATCCCCAGCAATTCCAGTTTTTGCCCCCGGACGGCAATGGCCGAAAGGCCCATGATAACCGTTCCCGGGTCAATGCCCACAACTACGAAGGCATCGGAATGGTTCGGGGGGGATAAAAGGGAATCCAAAAGAGCGACGGCCTAAGCTTGGGGAAAATAAAGCTGGTCCCTTCCCGTGGGTTGCTGGTACAATTGCAGGTCAAAGGTGGGAACTGCCGCCATGAGGTGGTCCATGATGTCCGACGCGACCGTTTCGTACTCTTCGAACCGGATTTCTTTGACAAAGCAATAGATTTCCAACGGGATGCCGGAGGACGTGGGGGCCAATTGCCGAACCAGAAGGATGTCTTTCTTGGAAACCTGCGGGTGCTCAGACAAGTACGACTCCACATAGGCGCGGAAGAGGCCAATGTTGGTCATGTGGCGGCCGTTGATGGAGAGCGATTTATCGGCTTGGGAGGAGGCGTTGAACGCTTCGATGTCTTTCTGGCGGGCATCGAGGTACCCTTGGAGGCGCTCCACCTTGCGCATGCGCTTAATCAAGGCATCGTCCGCATAGCGAATGGTATTCAAATCCAGCAACAACGCACGTTTGATGCGTCGAACCTTGGCCAGACGCATTCCCCGCCAGTTTTGAAAGGATTCGGTAACAAAGGCTTTGGCAGGAATGGAGCTCAAGGTGTTGTCGAAATTTTTCACCTTCACCGTGGTTAGGTCAATGCTCACCACATCGCCGTCCACTCCAAATTTATCGAAAGTGATCCAGTCGCCTTTTTTAAGCAGGTCGTACATGGAGATTTGAAAGTTGGCAAGCAGGCCGTTGATCGCGTCTTGAAAGATCAAGATGAGGATGGCGGTGAAACCGGCTAAGGCTCCAACCAAGGTACCCAAGGCGGTGCCTGTCAAAACAGAAAACATGCCCAATATCCCCAAAATCCAGCTCAGGAACTGGGCCACTTGCAAGAGGGTCCGAACCGGTTTGTCTTTGAATTTTGGGTTGTCTTCCAACACGTGGGCCATGGCCCGGGCGGTTTTATTGACCAAAAGAACCAGCTGCCAAATAATGTACAGGCTGGCTATTTGCACCAAGAAACCCGCTGTTTTTGGGTGTTCCGTAAAAACGACGGGAATAAATCCCTTGATTACGATTCCCGTGATAAAATGAACGCCTGTTTGGAAGACTTTTTCTTCCAGAAAATAGTCGTCCCATTTGGCTTCGGTCCGCTGGACCCACCGACGGATCAAGCCGAGCACCACTCGTCGGGCAATGAAGTCCGCCAACACGCTGGCAGCCAGCAATATGCCTATATCTAGAAGCAGCGTGAAAGCGGAAAGCCAGGGCGTAGCGACGCCTTGTTCAACCATCCATTGGGTGGCCCAGTGCTTGGGCAATGATAAGGGCTCCATGGAATAAAGGTAATTCATTACCGGGGGCAGCGCAATTTTTTAAAAAAGAACGCCGGAGCAATCAAGGGGCAACCACCACGGAAGCACGTCCGACGCCCGAAGCGTAGAAATAGCCCAAGGCGTATTCCCGGGGGTCCGCTTCGCGCCAAATGTTTCCAACGACCAAGGCAGGCGCCGGGTCAAAGGGGGAGCCCACTTGCAATGTGGTTTGGCGCAGCAGGTTGAGGAATTGAAAAAATTCGGGACTGATGCTGGAAACTTCTACTTGGTATCGCACTCCGACGCTGTCCGGTCCGGCAAATTCCACCGCCGGAAAGTCTACGTTGTTGAAACTGCGGCCGTCGTTGAATTGGTCGTCGAAGAAGGTGATGTTAAAAGGGAGGTTTTCCAATGTGTCGTTGCGCCACACCCGGAACCGGTATTGGTCGCCTTTTCCGGCGGGCTCGGTGAAATGAACCAGGGAGTAGCGGCCCGGACGGACAAAGGGAGCGCGTGGCCGGTTTTCGGAGTAGATGGAATCAATGGAAGGGCAACGCCGAATGGTTTCAGCGCCGGTGATCCACGGTTTGGGGTCTCCGGGCATCCAAATCCGCAAAGAATAGGAATTCCCCATTTGTCCGACGGTCTTTCCGCGGTAGGAGCCCGGTTTTGTGGGGAGTGCATCCAACGTGTCCACCGCTAGGCCGTTTGCGTACAGCACAAGCACGGCATCGCTCACGGGGGTGTTGGGGGACTGGTTCAAGTACGTGGAGCTCCAAAAAACTTCGGCTGAAACGGAGTCTTCGTTGGTAATTCGAGCGTTCACAATGGGCCGAACCGTTCCGTCGGGAAGGTCCAGCTCAATGGGGTCTTGGCAGCTGGGAAGCACCAGCGAGCTCCCGCCAACCACCAGCAACCAAGCCGAAAAACGTAAAAACGACCTCAAGGAAGTCGGGGTAGGAGATGCCAAAGGGTCGCTCATCAGAAAGAGAAATTATAGGTCACATAGGGGATGGCCGTCCCAAAAACACTCAGTCGGTACGCTTGTACCTGCAAGGTGTTGAAGTCTTGGCGGAAGAAAACGCTGTACGGATTGCGGCGGGCATAGGCGTTGTACACGCCAAAAGCCAAGGTCGGCTTTCGGTTGCCTTTGCCTTTGAAGGCGAATGTAGCCGCAAGATCCAGCCGGTGCGTGGCAGGCGTAAGACCGCCGTTTCGGTTGGCAAAGATGGGGTAGGGAATGCCTTCAAACTCCCCGCGGCTATCTGGG
>JBILEM010000192.1:0-3298 GCA_044352085.1 Schleiferiaceae bacterium | reverse complement strand
CCGGCTTCCAAAGAACCAGCAGCCAAGGTCTTCACCTCTTGGCCCAACAGGTTCAGGATGCGCACAGAAACGTCACCGGCCTTGCGGGTAGCAAAAGCCACTTTGGTGAAGTCAGCAGCAGGGTTTGGAGACACAGTCAAGTCGTTCAAAGACAACTCGCGGGTGCTCAAGTTGGGAGAAGAACCGTCGCACTGGAAGCAAGCGTCGTAGCAGAACAAGAAAGCAGCATTGGCGGTAGGAACCACCAAGGTGCGGTTGATGTTGCCAGAACCGTCGTCCACGCCGCAGTTGTCCGTAACGATGGTCGTTCCAGAACCGCCTTCGTTGGTGCCCCAGTCGTTGTTCACGAACTTGTACAATTGGGTAGCGCCAGCTGCAGAAGCGGGGTAGTCCACGGTGATGGCCCAGATGTTGCTGCCTTCGTCCGTCATGGCTGAAGCGGCGTTGCTGGGAGACCAATCGGCCATAGCGGTACCACCTGTGGTAGCGCCTTGGGTTTGGAAGTTACCGCCTACGCGCATGCCGTTGGCACCGAGGGTGTTGCCTGCAGCCAAGTAGTCGGTGATGTCCACCTTGTAAGTGATGGAAACTTGAGCGAAAGCTGCGCTTGCAACCAAGACAGCAGCGAGAGTAAGGGTTTTTTTCATGGTGTTTGTGTGTATTTGGTAATGGGTTGAGGGGTCTAAGTTAGGAAAGGAAAGCGTTTTTTGACCGCTGAACGATCGTTTTTTGAGGATCAATAACCGTCGTTTTGAATCAAATTCGGGTTAGCAAGCACATCGGATGCAGGAAGCGGATACAGATTCAGGTGGCTTGCTGTAGAAACGCCTTCTTTCACACCGCCCTTGAACGGCCAGATGTAGGCGCTGCCGGCGAACTTGTCAAACCGAACCAAATCTTGGCGGCGGTGTCCTTCGTAGTGGAGTTCGCGCATGCGCTCGTCCAGGATCAGTTGCAAGTTGAGCGAGGCTGCAAGGTTGCTGCTGTTGCCGTAGGCCCGTGTACGCAGGTCGTTGAAGTAGCCCAGGGCCGTACCCAAATTGGAACCGGTGCGTACGGCGCATTCGGCGTACATGAGGTAGATGTCCGCCAGGCGGAACATGGGGAAGTCCACATCTACAAAGGTGATGGGCTCAACACCGGGGTTTCCGTTGCGGTCTACGTTCCGCCATTTGGTAACAATGTAACCCTGGTAAGGGTCTGCAAAGTCATCGATGGTATCGGTTTGGCGGGTGTAAGTGGTGTCGGTACCCGCAATCTCCCGGCCTCGGATGGCGAAGGTGTAGCGGGTGTCCAAGCTGTCGTTCAAAACATCGGTAAAGGACTTCCGTGCGCGCAGCCCCTGCCAAGCGGAGGTCGTTCCAAAGTTGATGCCAAACACCTGGTTGTGCATGTTGCCGTGTACCAAGAAGGTGGTTCCTCCGTAGTTCCGGGTGCGGTTGCCGTCAAAGGGTACGGCAAAGATGAACTCGGAGCTCAAATGGTTGTCTGCCAGGAACATGTGGCGGTAATTGGGGTCCAAGGCGTAGCCTTCCTGGATGACTTTTTCGCAGTCGGCCATGCACTTGGCCCATTCGGGCGAGCCTTTATACACTTCGGCGTTGAGGTAAACCTTGGCCCGCAAGGCGTACAAGGCTCCACGAGAAGCGCGGCCGTATTGGGTATTGATGCGGTTGGGCAACTCGTTTTCGATGGCCGTCAGCTCACTTACTACGTAGTCGTAGATCTGGTCGCGGGTACGGCGCTCGGGGTAGTACACCCCGGGGCGGTCGCTTTCGTCCACAAAGGGAATGTTGCCGTAGAGGTCCATGGCGTGGTAGTAGCTCAGGGCACGGAGGAAGCGGGCTTCCGCCTTCATTTGCCGGACCGCGGTCTTTTGCTCCTCCGTAAAATTCTTGCTGTCCATCCACTCGTCCGTGGTGTAGCGAATGAATTCGTTGGTCAGGGCAATTTGGTAGTAGGTGCGGTAGTAGAAGCTGTTTACAAAAGAACTGGTAGGGTCCCAGGTGCTGGTTACCAATTCGGGCACGCCGGGGTCGTTCCAACCGCAGACCACTTCGTCTGTGGGCAATTCTTGGAGGTTCCACAGCAACCGGATGTACTGCGAGAACCCTTCGTCGATTCCGGAAATGTCGGGCTGGCCGGCAGGTCCGTTGTTGCCCGAAACCGCCAAACCGCCGTAGAGCTTGGCCAGGACGTTGTCGTAGTTCTCAAAGTCGGAATACACCGCCTCTGCGTTCATGCCGTATTTGGGCGTCAAGTCCAAATCTTTGGCACACGAACCGACCAGCAAAGCAGCGCCGGTCAAAAGGGAAAGGGATTTTACCAATTTCATCGGTTCCGTAGATTACAGTTGAACATTGAGTTGGATGTTGAACACACGCGGACGGGGGTACAGGTTGTTGTCGATTCCGCCGGCGATCTCGGGGTCCAAACCGCGGTACTTGGTGAGCACCAAAGCGTTCTGCATGGAGATGTTCAGGCTGGACGCAAAGCGGTCCTTGTACAGCTTGCCCAAGTTGTAGGAGAGGTACAGGTTGTCCAAGCGCAGGTAGGACGCATTTTCCAGGTAGTAGCTAGACAGGTACTGGGGCGTGCGGAACTGGCTTTCCAAGAAGTCGCTGGTCAGGTTGGTCAAGTGAGGCTGCGATCCGCCCACAGAGAAGTAGTTGCCGTTGACGGAGCGCACGTTGTTGTAGACGTACTGACCCAATTCGGCGCGAACCGTGGCACCGCCGCTCCACCGCTTGTGGGTGAAGTTGAGGCTCAAACCAAACAAGGTGCGCGGCTCGGGGGTCCGGTTTTGGAACACCTTCAAGTCCGCCGTGTTGATTACTCCATCGCCGTTTTGGTCCACGTAGGCCTCAATGTCGGAGATTTTGCCGTCGCCGTCGATGTCCACCACCCCGGAGTAGCTACCCAAAACGGGGGTATTGCTCTTCTCGATGGGGCGGCCGTTGGCGTCAAAGCGCTGCTCAAAAGCGTAGTAGGTGAACATGGGGTTGTTCAGAGCGTGGATTTGGATGGTGTTTCCTACTCCGCCGGAAATACCGCCTACCTGGATCCCGGGGCTGGCGGTGTCGTCCACCAGCGCCAATTTCAAGATCTTGTTGCGGTTCAGGGCTCCGTTTACGCCGATCTCGAAGGTGGTCGTTTCGTTGGAAACCAGCACAAAGTTTACGTTGGCTTCAATTCCGCGGTTGGACATCTGGCCGACGTTGGTCAAAACGCGGTTGGAGAAGTTGGTTCCCGCAGGAATGGGCACCACACCCAACAGGTCGTAGGTGTACTTCTGGTA
>JBILEM010000191.1:0-3303 GCA_044352085.1 Schleiferiaceae bacterium | reverse complement strand
CTTGCGCCCCGGATTGGACATCGAGATCCAAGAAGTGGGGCTTCGTCCGGGCGAAAAGCTGTACGAGGAGTTGCTGGCAGACAACGAGAACACCCTGCCTACCCACCACCCCAAAATTTACATTGCCAAGGCCAACGCCTTGGATCCGGCCTGCTTCCAAGAGCGCTGGAACCATATCCACCGGTCCTTGGAGGAGCAAAACCTCGTTGGACTCATGGAGGCTGTTGCCCTATTTGTTCCCGAATACCAACCCAATGGGCATTGAGCGCCGCGCCCTGTGGGGCTTTTGGGTAGTTCTGTTGGGGATTTCCGCCCCGCTGTGGGCGCAGAACGACTTCCCCGCTGCCCGGCCCAAGGCAGCCCCCTCGTTGCTCCAACGGGTGTACGGGAGCACTCCAAAACCCTCCGTGCTGTACCATCCCTGGCGGTCCCACTACTGGCCGTACCAAGACATTGGATACACCCACTTGTACGGAGCCACCTACAAGAGCATTGCATACTTTTCCTTTATCAACACCTACAGCGAACGGTGCCATTTGGTGGCCTTTCGTCGAAATTGGGTGGAAAGCAAGCGGTGGACGGTGGCGGCTGGGGCCGGCATCAATTACGGGTACGACGGTCGCCTGTATTTCGCGCAGTCCATCCCGCGGTGGATTCGGGAAACCTACCTGTTCAAAACCGACTTGAACCCCATGGCCGGTTTGGACATTTCCTACCGCATTGCCCCCAACCTCCAAGCCCAACTGATCTTCTCCCCCATCTTTGTGACCTGGGGCGCCTCCTACCAACTGGGCAAACCGCAGCGGGGTCGGTATGCGGGCGGCTAATCCCCTCCTGCGGAGCGGGAACACCCCGGTCTTGAGGTCCTGGATTTTTGCGGGGTTCTTGGGGCTTTTGGTTCCTTCTGCGGCCCACGGGCAAGCATCTCCTTCCTCGGCTCCATCCTGGAAGACCCTCGGGGTAACCCCCCGCGGATCGTTGTATGCCTTGCCGGAACCCGGCGAGGTTCCTTTGGTGCTGCACCGCACGGCGTTGGATGTCCACCTGGGCCCCGCCTCCCGCTTCTATGTAGGCGGCAGCGTGGTGGGGGCCGTGGGCGGCATTCGCGCCGGGTACATTGCCTTGGGCGGTCAAGTGGGCACCTCCCTTCCCCTGGGCACCGTCGGCCGCCTTCGGCTGGAAGGAATGGCCCTGGCCGGCGGAGGGGGAAGCGCACCCGACGGAAGCGGAGCCGTCTTGGGCGGGTCTTTGCACGGCCAGCATGCTTTCCCGTGGGGCACCTTGGAGCTGGGACTGCTGTATTCGCACAGTTTGGGCGGAGGCACCTTGGGCGGCTGGAGCCCCTCCGTGGGATTTTCCCGCAGCTTCGGCCTGCTGCAGCCCGCAGCATCCCCCCATGGCACCAAGCGCCTCTCCTTGGCCCTTCCACCCGCGAACCACCACCCTACCCCGGCGGCGACCGCTTGGGGAGCCCTGCCTTTTTCCATGGGCCTGTTTGCCCAGCAGGCGTGGTTTCGCCAACCGGGCGGTGACCCTGCCGGTCTGCGCGCCTACCCGGTATCCCTGGTGGGGGCCGTAGGCCTCTTTCCCGGTAAATCTTTTGACCGGTCCTTGACCCTGGCGGCGGCGGTAGACACCTTTGGGGGGTACATGCAGGTGCTGCACGGCTGGAGCCGATCTTTTCCGCTGGGAAAACACGCGCACTGGGCGCCCCATCTGCTGGCCGGAGGCGGCGGTGGCGGCGGAACGTTTTCCCGTTCCGGAGGTCTGCACGCCGGGGTGGGCCTTTCTCTGGAATGGGAGGTGGCACGGAATGTTGACGTTTTTGCCGTGGGGCAACGGATTTGGACGAACGGTCCTTTGCATTACTCCGGTGTAACGCTGGGGGTGCGTAGGTCTACCGCATTGGCAACGGCGGCCTCCTCACGGATACCAGCGGCCTCGGGCCTTCCCCGGTCGCAGCCGGTGGTGCTGGGCGTGGGGGCCAAGGCCTACGCAAAAGGCAGCACGTGGTCCATCTGCCCCGGGGGCGAGGTGCAGCTGGGCCGGTGGCGGCGGCTGTCGTGGTACGGTTCCACCTGGTGGGCCGCTTTGGGCGGTGATTTTGGGGCTTACGCCGAAGGGCTGTTGGACACCAAATGGCAGGTGGCCCCGTGGATGCGGCTGGGCGTGTCCGGAGGCGTCGGAGCCGGAGGCGGCGTGAATGCCGCAGGCAGCGCGGTGATGGGCGGTGCGGGGGTGGAATTGGGACGGCGCGGCGTTCTCCGGGTGTACCGGTTTGTGCAGGCCCCTACCCCGTGGTCGGTCTCGTGGGTGGTGCCTTTGTCAATTCCCCTGCTGCGGGCCTAAATCGCGGGTCCGATTCCCAAGGAAAATGGTAGTAATTTTGAATCATGAAAGAAGAACTTCCCCCCGTGCAAGACGATGAAATCAGCTTGGCCGAATTGTGGCTCAAAGCGCAAGGGGCCATCCGGTACCTCTGGAAGTCCAAATTCCTGATTATGGGAGTGGGGCTGCTCTTTGCAGTGGGCGGTTATTTGCGTGTTTACCTGTCCAAACCGCAGTACACGGCCTCGTTGACCTTTGCGTTGGAGCAAGGGGGCGGCGCCAACGGTTTGGGGGGATTGGCCTCCCAATTTGGCTTTTCCATGGGGGCCGGTGGCGAAGGACTGGGGGGAGACAACCTGCTTTCCCTGATGAAAAGCCGTCGGATTGTTCAGGACGTATTGCTGAGTCCCATTCCGATCCAAGGAGACTCCGTGCTGCTGATCAACCGGTATGTAGCGGCCCAGCCCACGCTCAAGGCCAAGTGGGATTCGCTGGGACTTTATCCCATTCAGGGATCCACCTGCTGCGACTCCCGGCAAGATTCCGCCTTGGGGGTGGTTTTTAAAGCGGTTTCGGAGAAGGCCCTGGCGGTGTCCAAGGTGGACAAAAAACTGAGTTTTGTGACGGTGAGCTACACCGGAAACGACCCGATTTTTACCGGACATTTTGTGGAGCTTTTGGCGGCCAAATCCACCGATTTTTACGTGCAGACCAAGATGGCGAATTCCAATGCGAACATCGCCAAATTGCAGCGCCGGGCGGACTCGGTTTCCAACGAGTTGCAACGGGCCATGGTGGGGTATTCGACGTCGCAAGACCAAAATTCGTTTACGGTGCAGACGTCGGCCAAGGTGCCCACCATGCAAAAGCAGCTGAAGGTCACCATGTTGACCACTTTGTACGGCGAACTCATTAAAAACTTGGAATTGAGCAAAACCATGGCCGCCCGCGAGGAACCCCTCATTACGGTGATCG
>JBILEM010000013.1:0-11719 GCA_044352085.1 Schleiferiaceae bacterium | reverse complement strand
CGCTTCATGAACAAGTCGGGAATCCAGAGGGCGAAAAACAAGTCCCGAGCGCGGAGTTCTTCCTTGCCTGTGTTCTTCTTGAGGTCCAAGAAATCGAATACGTCGGCGTGCCAGGGCTCCAGGTAAATGGCAAAAGAGCCTTTGCGCTTGCCTCCGCCTTGGTCCACGTAGCGGGCGGTGTCGTTGAACACACGCAACAAGGGGACAATGCCGTTGGAAGTTCCGTTGGTGCCGCGGATGTAAGACCCCGTGGCTCGGATGTTGTGGATGCTCAAGCCAATGCCTCCGGCTGACTGCGAGATGCGCGCACATTGCTTCAAGGTGTCGTAAATGCCGTCGATGGAGTCGTCCTTCATCTGCAGCAAGAAGCAGCTGGACATTTGGGGCTTGGGGGTGCCGGCGTTGAACAAGGTAGGCGTGGCGTGGGTGAACAGCCCCTTGGACATCATGTTGTAGGTTTCTACGGCAGCGTCCAAATCGTCCTTGTGAATGCCTACAGACACCCGCATGAGCATGTGCTGAGGACGCTCGGCTACTTTGCCGTCGATGCGCAACAGGTAACTGCGCTCCAAGGTCTTGAAACCGAAGTAGTCGTAGTTGAAATCCCGGTCGTAGATGGCGGCCGAATCCAGGCGCTCTGCGTTCTGTTCGATGATTTCCATCACGTCGTCGGCCACCATGGGAGCGGCCTTGCCCGTTTTCGGGTTGACATACGTGTACAAGGCCCGCATCGTCTCGCTGAACGACTTGGTGGTGTTCTTGTGCAAGTTGCTCACGGCCACACGAGCGGCCAACTGGGCGTAGTCGGGATGGCGAACCGTCATGGAGGCCGCTACCTCCGCTGCCAGGTTGTCCAACTCGGAGGTCGTCACCCCGTCGTACAGTCCCTCAATGACCCGCATGGCAACGGCAACCGGATCGACCAACGAACTCAAGCCGTAGCAGAGTTTTTGAATTCGAGCGGTGATCTTGTCAAATTTGACCTCTTCGCGGTGGCCGTCGCGTTTGACTACGTGCATCATGGGAACTTCGTTTATTCAGGAAATCAATAAAATCGGCGAGGGTCGTGTGTTAAAATTCGGAGTCGAAATTGAAGGCCGCATCCACGGAAGTTTCCTCGTTGGTGCCCACACCGGCTTTGCGGTATTCGGCCACGCGCTTTTCAAAGAAATTCGTTTTGCCCTCCAAGGAAATCATTTCCATGAATTCAAAGGGATTCTCGGAATGGAAAACCTTCTCGCACTTCAGCTCGGTCAAAAGGCGGTCGGCCACAAACTCCAAGTAGCTCACCATCAAGCGGCTGTTCATTCCAATCAAATCCACGGGGAGCGACTCGGTAATGAACTCGCGCTCAATCGCCAGGGCTTCGGTAATGATTTGCTGAATGCGCTCCTTGGGCACTTTATTCACCAAGTGGTGGTTGTGCAAGTGCACGGCAAAGTCGCAGTGCATGCCCTCGTCGCGGGAGATCAGCTCGTTGGAAAAGGTCAAGCCCGGCATCAAGCCGCGCTTTTTGAGCCAGAAAATGGAGCAGAAAGCCCCGCTAAAGAAGATGCCTTCTACAGCAGCAAAAGCAATCAAGCGTTCGGCAAAGGAGGGAGACTCAATCCAGCGGAGCGCCCAATCAGCCTTTTTCTTGATGGCTTCGAAGGTGTCGATGGCGTGGAACAGCTTGTCGCGCTCGGCGGGGTCCTTGATGTAGGTGTCAATCAACAACGAATACGTTTCGCTGTGGATATTCTCCATCATGATTTGGAAACCGTAGAAGAACTTGGCTTCGGTGTACTGCACCTCGTTCACAAAATTCTCCGCCAGGTTTTCGTTCACGATTCCGTCGGACGCGGCAAAAAACGCCAGGATGTGTTTGATGAAGTACTGTTCGTCGGCCGTGAGCTTCGTCTCCCAATCGATGGTGTCCTGGCTCATGTCGATTTCTTCGGCCGTCCAAAAGCTCGCTTCGGACTTTTTGTAAATGCTCCAAATGTCGTGGTGCTCAATGGGAAAGAGAACGAAACGATTGCGGTTTTCTCGTAAGATGGGCTCGTCGTGATTCGGCGTATGCATTTGGATAACTTTTTGATTTTCAGTACTATTTGCTTCAGTTCAGGGGACAGGAGGGCCTGCAGGTGAACTTCTGCTCTACAAATTTTGCGATTCCTTCGGGGCCTCGCAAGGGGGAGATTTTAACATTCAGCCGGAGTTTTCAACAACCGGCCCGCGGGCACAATCGACCAAACGCCCATGGCGACAAGCGGTTCCATTCCCGCAAGCCCTTTTTGCCCTTCCGAGGCAAAAATTAATTCACACGTCCGGGGGCAAATTGTTGATAACCTCGGCCACCTCGCACAGTTCGTCGTACCACGGTTGGCCGTAGGCCCGGACCAGCGGCTCCTGCAGGAATTTGTACACCGGAACTTTCAGTGCATCACCCAGTTGGCAAGCGGGGTCGCACACCTTCCAGCGGTCATAGTTCAGGGCATCAAAAGCGCGGTATGCGGTAACGCGGATGGGATACAAGTGGCAGGAGAGGGGTTTTTTCCAACCGATGGCCCCGTCGCGGTGGGCTTGCTCGATGGCGCACAATGCCGTGCCTTGGGGGTCGAAAACCACATAGGCACAAGCGCCCCCGGGGGAAACCAAGGGCGTCACTTTGTCGCCGTCCTCGTCTACCACCCAAGCGCCCTCGCGTTGAATCGCCGCGCGGCCTACTTCGTTCAGGTAGGGATCCACGGCCGCTTGGATGGATTCCAGGATGCCGCATTCTTCGTCGCTGAGGGGAGCACCGCTGTCGCCCTCTATGCAACAAGCTCCTTTGCAAGCAGTTAAATCACAGACAAATGCGTTGCGAAAAACCTCTTCTGCTACAATGGTTTTTCCCACTTCTACCATGGTGCAAAGGTAGGAGATGAAGTACCTTTGCGGTGCATGATGGGATTCTCCTTTTCAGAAATACTTTCGGCCACCATGGTCCTCTTTGCGGTCATAGACATCGTGGGAAGCATTCCCTTGATCGTCTCTTTGCGGGAACGCGTGGGCCACATCCAATCCGAGAAAGCCACATCCGCCTCCGTGGTGATCATGGTGCTTTTCCTCTTTTTTGGTGACGCCTTCTTGCATCTTTTTGGGGTAGACATTCACTCCTTTGCCGTCGCCGGCTCCTTTGTCTTATTCTTTTTGGCCATGGAGATGATTTTGGGCGTGCGCATTTACCGCGACGCAGAACCGGAATCTGCCAGCATCGTCCCCATCGCCTTTCCGCTGGTGGCCGGTGCCGGAACCCTGACCACCCTGGTCTCCATCAAAAGCCAATATGCCGCCATCAACATCCTTATTGCCATCTTCTTAAATGCCCTGTTGGTGTACTTCGTTCTGAAGAATTCCAAACGCATTGCGGACCTCATTGGCAAAAACGGCATCCATATTTTGCGGAAGGTCTTTGGCATCGTTTTGCTGGCCATTGCCGTCCGCCTCTTTACCTCGAACTGGTCAACCCTTCTCCCATGAGTCTTTCCCCCGAAGACCGCTTCAAAGCGGTCATTGCCCACGCCAAAGAATACGGTTTTGTCTTTCAAAGTTCGGAGATCTACGACGGCCTGGCTGCCGTGTACGACTACGGCCAAAACGGCGCCTTGCTGAAAAACAACCTCAAGGAATACTGGTGGCGCTCCATGGTGCAGCTGAACGAGAACATCGTCGGCATTGACTCCGCCATTTTTATGCATCCCACCACCTGGAAAGCCTCCGGACACGTAGATGCCTTCAACGATCCCTTGATCGACAACAAAGACAGCAAGAAACGCTACCGGGCCGACGTCTTGGTGGAAGACCATGTAGAGAAAATCCGCCAAAAAGCCGAAAAAGAAGTGACCAAAGCCGCGCAGCGGTTTGGCGATTCCTTTGACGAGGCCCTGTACCGCCAAACCAACCCCCGCGTGGTAGAATACCTGTCCAAGGCCGACGCCATCATGGCGCGGTTTGTGGCCGCGCTGGAGTCCGGCGACCTGGACGCTGTGCGCGAAGTCATTCTGGACGAAGGCATTGTGTGCCCCGTGAGCGGCACCAAAAACTGGACCGAAGTGCGCCAGTTCAACCTGATGTTCGGCACCAAATTGGGCAGCGTGGCCGACGGCGCCATGGACCTCTACCTCCGCCCCGAAACCGCCCAAGGCATCTTTGTCAATTTCTTGAACGTCCACAAAACCGGCCGCACCAAGATCCCCTTTGGCATTGCCCAAATTGGCAAGGCATTCCGCAACGAAATTGTGGCCCGCCA
The DNA here is from genome assembly GCA_044352085.1 of Schleiferiaceae bacterium. Classification (GTDB taxonomy): domain Bacteria; phylum Bacteroidota; class Bacteroidia; order Flavobacteriales; family Schleiferiaceae; genus CAMDTE01. The sequence goes on along the minus strand of JBILEM010000013.1, from coordinate 7,446 downwards.
ATTCATTTTCCGCATGCGGGAATTCGAACAGATGGAAATGCAGTTCTTCGTTGCGCCCGGAACCGAAATGGAATGGTACGAGAGCTGGAAGTCCAAACGCATGGCATGGCACCGCAACCTCGGCTTCCCCGCCGGCAAATACCGCTTTCACGACCACGACAAATTGGCCCACTACGCCAATGCCGCGGCAGACATTGAATTTGAATTCCCTTTTGGCTTCAAAGAATTGGAAGGCATCCACAGCCGTACCGACTTTGACCTGCGCAACCACGAAACGCACTCCGGTAAAAAACTCCAGGTTTTTGACCCCGAATCGAATTCCTCGTACATCCCCTATGTGGTAGAAACGTCTGTTGGCTTGGACCGCCTGTTCTTGGCCGTACTATCAACTGCGTACGACGAAGAATCCCTTCCCGATGGATCTGTCCGCACCGTACTCCACCTTCCTCCGGCATTGGCTCCTATCAAAGCGGCCATTTTGCCTCTGGTGAAGAAAGACGGCCTGCCCGAATTGGCCCACCGCCTGCTGAACGATCTCAAATTCGACTTTCAAGTGGCCTACGACGAGAAAGATGCCATTGGCCGACGCTACCGCCGGCAGGACGCTTTGGGCACTCCCATCTGCATTACGTTGGACCACGAGAGTTTAACCGACGGGGCTGCGACACTCCGGTACCGCGACTCCATGCTCCAAGAACGCTTGCCGTTCGATGCTATTCCTGCGAAAATCAGAGAAATGGCCAGTATGGAAACCCTTTTGCGGCAATTGTAAAAAAATTTTCACACCCCTTGTTATCGTGTTGAAAATTCCTACCTTTGTACCGGATTTCGAGCTTAACTCACCCAAAAAAACAAAACAAAAATGAAAAAAGTTGCCTTCTTTATGAGCGCTTTCGCTCTGGTAGCTCTGGTTGCTTGCAATGGCGCCGAAGAAACAACCACCGACGAAATGGCTGTTGACACAGTTGTTGAGGCTGTTGACACTGCTGCTGCTGCCGCTGACACTACGGTTGACGCTGCTGCTACCGACGCTGAAGCTGCTGCTGAATAATATCCAGCACTGCACAATGCAAAGAGCCGCCCTTGGGCGGCTTTTTTTATGCCCATTATTTAGGTCGGCACCGCTTCTCGGTTTTGCTTAGTCCAAGGAAATGGGGTGCAAGGAGGGGGAACTTACAGCAACAGGCTCAAGGCCGTGTCAACGGCATAGTCCCGGGAAAGACGCACCTGCAACCAGGCCTGTTCGCCTTTTTGATAACGTACCTGAGACAATGTCAAAGCAAATCGAATCCATTCCAACTCTTGTTCGGTCATGGCGTCGATTTTGTCCGCCAGGCGCTCTGCTTCCAGAAAATCCCACAACCGTTCGTCCGACACCCACACGTCGGTAATCCCTCTGCGTCGGTCTTGCTCTGCCCAGGCGAAGGTCAGGGCATCAAACGAGGGCATGGAGCGCACGGATGCCAACCAATGGGGACCGTTTAGCGAGTCCATGGATACGACTCTGTTGGGCCGAATTCCTCCGTTGTCGTTGGATTCCCCGTTTCGGTTTAGGCGCTGAATATTCCGCTTCTTGGGGGTCAAGTACACCGCCGTGGTCAAGCGCAGCCGCGAACCGTCGCGAAGCACCCGTTCGTCTTGTACCAGACCTTTGCCAAATGTCGTTTGGCCAACCAATTGGGCCCTGCGGTTGTCTTGCAGGGCGGCAGCCACAATCTCGGCAGCTGATGCGGTCTCCCCGTCCACCAAGACCACCACTTTTCCCTGCTCCCACAAACCGCCCGCTCCCGCGACAGTTGAAACGGGGCCTTCCCCGCGCGCTTGGGTCCAAACAATGATTTTACCGTCGGACAAGAATTCATCGGCCACAGCCACGCCGGCAGACAAAAAGCCTCCCCCATTGCCCCGGAGGTCCAAAACCAGATGTCCAATCTTTTCTTCCCGCAATTGGCGCAAGGCCGAACGGACCTCGCTTGCGGTATGCTCCCCAAAACGCATGATCTGGAGGTATCCAACCTTACCCGAGTCCAAACGCGATGCGCGGATGCTTGGAACCGCTATGGCTGCTCGTTTGACTTGTACGATTCGACGGCTATTGGAAATGGGACTCCAAACTTCCAAATCCACCGATGAGGTTGCGGGCCCCTTCAATGCGCCAACCAAACTGTCGGTCGGCCACCCAACAATCGAAATTCCATCTACCCCCAACAGGCGATCCCCCGGACGAAGTCCGGCCCGCCGCGCGGGTCCTCGGGAGGCCACAACCGCCACGGTATCCCGCACCATGCGGTATTCAATGCCAATTCCTTCGTAGCGACCCGCAAGCTCTTCTTCCAATTGGACGGCTTCGTCCTCCGGCAAATAAACCGAGTGGGGGTCCAGCCGGCCCAAAACGGCGTTCAAGGTAACTTCCATCAAAGAGTCCACCGCCACGGGATGAACGTAGTCGTCGGAAACAATCCCTATGAACTCTTTGAATTTTTGGGCAGCCCGGTCTTCGGGACCGTTGTTCCAGCTCAATCCTTGATTGCCCAACCAAATCCCGACCGAAACCCCAACAACCAATAACAAACCGGATACGGCCATCCAGCGGACGGTAATGGCGTTTGTCGGGTTACCCTTGGCCATGGCTATTCCAGTGGGGATTCTTCACGGGGGAAGGGGAGGTGGTGCAACTCCACTCCCGCCTTCGCTAAGAATTCAAGCCCTGTGGTGTCTTTGTAATTGTCTGCGTAGACCACCCGAACAATTCCAGACTGGTGGATCAATTTACTGCAATCCCGGCACGGACTCATGGTCAGGTACAAGGTGGCTCCGGCGCAGCTTTGGGTGGAATTGGCCACCTTCAAGATCGCATTCGCCTCTGCGTGAAGCACATACCATTTAGTATCTCCGGTGTCTTCTTCGCACGGATTTTCGAACCCCGTTGGGGTACCGTTAAATCCATCGGAAATAATCATGCGGCCCTTGACAATCAATGCACCGACCTGCCGTCGCGCACAGTGCGAGAGCGAGGCCCACTCTCGAGCCATCCGGAGGTATGTCCGGTCATAACGCTCTTGCTTCGTCATGAGAGAAGTTTGTGCCCAGGGCGGGAATCGAACCCGCACACCAGTGGTACACGAGTTTGAGTCGTGCGCGTCTACCAGTTCCGCCACCTGGGCTGGTGTGTTGAGAGGGCAAAAGTAAAACAAAAATTTCATACATTTGCACCCCCGATCAAAACAAAAAAAGATGGAACCCATCGCCAAGCTGTTTTCTGGACGCCAAACCCACGAGCTCGCTCAGCGCATCGCAGATGCCTACGGCCAGCCTTTGGGCAAGGTGGAGATTACCCAGTTTGCCGATGGCGAGTTTCTGCCTTCGTTTGAGGAAACCGTTCGTGGGGGCCGGGTATTCCTGATCCAGTCCACCAATCCTCCCAGCGACAATTTGTTTGAATTGCTCCAGCTGTGCGACGCTGCGAAGCGCGCCTCTGCCAAGCACATTACCGCTGTTCTCCCCTACTTTGGATACGCCCGTCAGGACCGCAAGGACAAGCCCCGGGTGCCCATTACCTCCAAATTGGTAGCGAAAATGCTGGAAACGGCGGGAGCAACGCGCATTATGACGTTGGACCTGCACGCAGACCAAATCCAGGGTTTCTTCGAAGTGCCGGTAGACCACCTCTATTCATCCTCCCTGTTCCTTCCTGATATGGAAGCCCTGGGGCTGGAAAACTTGACCATTGCTTCCCCCGATATGGGCGGATCCAAGCGTGCAAACGCCTACGGAAGCAAATTGGCCGCCGAGGTCGTTATTTGCTACAAGCAGCGTAAGAAAGCCAATATCATCGATAAAATGACGGTCATTGGCGAGGTAAAAGACCGCCACGTTATCTTGGTAGACGACATGATCGACACGGGAGGCACCTTGGTCAAGGCCGCCGACATGTTGATGGAAAAGGGCGCCTTGAGCGTTCGCGCCTACTGCACCCATGGCGTCTTGTCCGGAGATGCCATTGAAAAAATCGAAAATTCAGCCATGTCCGAATTGGTGATTACCGATTCCATTCCGCTGAAACGAGCTTCCTCTAAAATTCGGGTAATTAGCGTGGCGCCGCTTTTTGCCTCTGTGATGCGCGCCGTTCACTCCCACGAATCCATCAGTGGGCATTTTTTGATGTAAAAACACCGTTAATTTCCATTCCATGAATTCCGTTCACATCCAAGGCACCGTCCGCACCGAAATGGGCACCAAGTTTGCCAAAGCCCTTCGCGCCGAAGGCCAAGTTCCCTGCGTGATCTATGGTGGCGAAGCTCCCATTCATTTCTACGCTCCGATTTTGAGCTTCCGCAGCCTGGTTTACGTGCCGGAAGTCAACATGGCCGTCATCGAGTTGGATGGCAAAAAGTACGAAGCCGTCATCCAAGACATGCAGTTCGACGTTTTGAAAGACACGTTGAACCACATCGACTTCATCCAAGTAATTCCTGGCAAGCCCGTTACCGTTGAGGTTCCTGTGCAATTGACCGGTAATGCTGCGGGTGTTCGTTTGGGCGGTAAGATGAAGATTGTTATGCGCAAAGTGAAGGTTAAAGGACTCGTTAGCGATATCCCTGGAGCCATCGAGCACAACGTAACCGCCCTAAAAATTGGCGAGTCTTTGCGCGTTAACCAAATCAAAGAAGGCAAGTCCTTCGAGATTTTGACGCAAGATTCTGGCGTTATTGCCACCATCAAGACCACCCGTAATGTGGTTCTGGGTGCAACCGAAGAAGAGGAGACCGAAGAGGCTGAGGCCTAATCGGCATGCACGGCGTGAAGAAATTCCTGGTCGTTGGCCTGGGAAATCCGGGCAGCGAATACGCTGGAACACGCCACAATATTGGATTCGACGTAGTGGATGCCTGGGCTCAGGCGTCCACTACGCGTTTTAGCCCGGACCGGTATGGAGACCGGGCACAAATTGCCCTTAAGGGCCGGACCATCGTCCTAATCAAGCCCAACACCTTCATGAACCTGAGCGGAAAGGCCGTTCGGTACTGGATGGAAACAGAAAAAATTCCGTTGGAAAATGTAGTGGTGGTGGTGGACGAACTCGCACTGCCTTGCGGGACCACCCGGCTCAAGTTACGCGGCTCCGACGGAGGCCACAACGGGCTCAAAAGCATCCAAGAAGTACTGGGCCGCCAAGACTATCCCCGCCTTCGCTTTGGAATAGGTGCAGATTTCCCAAAAGGCCACCAGGTCGACTTTGTTTTAGGCCGTTGGGACGATTCCCAAAAAGACGCTGTGCGCGAAGGACTGGAACGCTCCATCAAATTCTTGGAGACGTTTGTTCTCGCTGGCGCAGCCACGGCGATGAACCAATACAACCAATAGAGCGCTCTATCCTTTCGCTGACTAGAATCGGTACAAAACCCCAATCGACAATTGCCCAAAATGGTCTTGATCTTCCAGATCGTACCGGGCAACCCCTTGAAAATTCAACGCCATCCGTTCGGGGGCCAGCCACACATTCAGTCCTGCGCCCAAAACAGCCAAATTGCTGGTGGGAGACACCAAATAATTGCGTGTGCTAAATGCCAATCCTGCACGAGCCGTGGCACTGCAAGTCGTTCCAAAAATCTCAAATTCACTTGTTGCATATTCCCCGGCAACGTCGGCCACCACAATACGTCCGGTTCCCGATTTGACACTGCCGCCCGATAGCGTAACATTGAGCCCCGCAAAGGCTCCTTTCGTGCCCACTGGAGCTACGGGAAAAAAGATTCCGACGGTGTTGGGCAAGAGGGTAAGTCCGGGCAAATCCAACCCCGTTGGCGAACCGGATCCATTGTCGTCAATAAAGGCATAGCCCACCACAAACGACTTGGGCAAACCGGCACTTTTTGCTGATCCATTCTGGGCTTTCATGCCAAATGAGCAGGTTACCGAAACGAGCGCAATCAAAACAAGTCGAACATTCGGCATAAAATGGATTTTTGGACACATGAAGGGCACAAGTTACAACTTATAGGTGCTGTATTTCATTTGCGTCTGAATGCATTCGCGGCCGCAATACGGATCGCGTCGGCAAAATAATGGAACATCGCTTATTTATAGCCCCACTCCAAAACTCCAAACCCATGGTACAACCCACCGACAATCGGGTTTTTCATTTGCGCTTTGAAAAATGAACCGAGCGACATTTTAACAAGAAACGAATGGCTGAATCCCATTATTTGAAAACGACTTGCGTATCTTGGTTGGACCAATCCCCCTATTTGCTCCCCATGAAATCGAAATTTCTTCGCTCATTCGTCGCACTCTCCTTTGTATTTATAGGTATCTCCAGTGCTGTTGCCCAAATCCCGTCCTACGTACCCACTTCCGGGATGATTTCTTGGTGGGGATTCACCAATGGATCCCCCAACGACGCCACCACCAACGTCAACCACTTCACCAATTACGGCGCCACCCCTGCCACGGACCGGAACGGCACCGCCAATGCGGCCCTCGCCTTTAACGGCACCAACCAATACATGCAGTGCAGCACCCCGTCCTTCCAATTTGGGCAGACGTCGAATTTCACCATTTCCTTTTGGATGAACCGACCCGCTCAAGGATACGGGGTAGCCTTGATGCACGGTACAACCACCAACGGGAATTTCATTTGGAATTTTCAAACCAATACCACCAACGGAATCCAGTACGGCACCAATAAACAAGGTGCCGCTTGGGCCTGGGCACAGTCCGCCTACACCGTAGGAGCGTGGAGCCATTTGGTAGCCACCTTTCAAAGCGGCTCCATGACGCTCTACATCAATGGTGTGCAAGCGGCCACAGCCACCTATCCCCACACCGGTGCGGTCCAAACAACCCTCCCCTTGTGGCTCGGCCGGGGCGTGGGAGGTGGCTACTTCGCAGGCAGTTTGGACGACTTGGGTATTTGGAACCGGGTACTGACACCGGCCGAAATTGGTTCCCTTTACGCAGGTTGTGACCTGAGTATAACCAGCCAACCCACTGCATTTCAAGGCACCGTTGGCACCAATGCCTCGTTCCTAACCACTTCATCATCTGGGAATGCGACCTACCAATGGCAGGAATCCAACAACGGAGCCTGGTCCAATTTGACCAATTCTGCACCGTACAGCGGCGCAACCACCTCATCGCTCGGAATCACAAACCTAAGCATGGCCCTTCATGGACGCAGCTACCGCTGTCTGGTTTCTTCCGGAACCTGTGGAGACACCACAGCGCCTGCCATTTTAAACGTTTGCGGTAACTTCTCTACCCAACCCACCCCGGTTTCCACCGTGTTAAATGGGTCCGCAACTTTTGGCGTCGCTTCGGACGACCCCAATGCGTCCTTCACCTGGCTGACCCATACCGGAAACGGCTGGCAACAGGCCTCGACGTATCCAGGCGCCTCGGGTTTCAACACCAACCAGTTGACCCTCAGCAACCTCCCCTTGACCT
>JBILEM010000190.1:0-3356 GCA_044352085.1 Schleiferiaceae bacterium | reverse complement strand
GTGCAATTAGCCATACGGCCGCGTACACCTTTGCCATTGCTGCAGCGTACTTGACCATCAGTATACTGGCGCCTTACCTCGCGGCCTTGGCCGAGGTGGCAGGGAACAAGCGGAGCTACATGCGCAGCTTCGTTTACTTGGGCGTGACGGCTTGCGCGTCGATGTTTTTGTTTACCCCAGACCGCTTGTGGTTGGGGTTACTGGCGCCTTATGTCGCATCTCTGTCGTTTGCAGGGTCTTTGGTTTTCTACAACAGCTACCTCCCAGAAATTGCCGCCCCCGAAGAGCAGGATGCGCTGAGTGCGCGAGGATTTGCTATGGGCTACTTCGGTAGCAGCTTTTTGTTGATTGCGGTGTTGGTGGCCGTGCAAAATCCGGGGTGGTTTGGACCCTTGGCGACGGTCGGATTGGTCACCCGGTGGAGCTTCGTTTTGGTTGCTCTTTGGTGGGTTGGATTTGGCGAGTACGCGTTGGTGCGTTTGCCGCGCGGAGCGGCGCATTTAGAGGGAGAAAAAACACCACCCCCTCGGCCATCGTCCACCTACAAGGCCTTGTATACGGCGGTTGCAGAACTGCTAACGGACCGCGCACTTCGTCGGTTTGTACTGGCCTTCTTTTTTGCGAGTGCGGGTGTTCAAACCGTTATCCTGATTGCCTCGCTGTTTGGAAGCCAAGTCTTGGGCTTGTCCACCTCGTCGTTGATTGTGACCATTTTGATGATTCAGTACGTCGCCATGGCAGGGGCTTGGTCGTTTGCCCGGATTTCTAAGCGGTGGGGCAATATGGCCACGTTGATCCTGGGGGTGTGCGGATGGATTGCCGTTTGCGTAGGGGCCTATTTTGTTCAGAACGAAGGCCAGTTTTATGCATTGGGAGCCGCGGTGGGCTTGGTGATGGGAGGGCTGCAAAGCCTGACCCGAAGCACCTACGCCAAAATGCTGCCCGAAGCGGAAGACCACGTCACGTACTTTTCGTTTTACGACATTGCCGAAAAATTAGCCACCGTCCTTGGCATGGTTTCTGTCGGATGGTTGGAGACCGTAACCGGCAATTTGCGGCTTTCCGCCCTCCTTTTGGTCGGCTATTTTCTGGTAGCATTGTACTTTTGGGTACGCATTCGACGTTATACCTTCAATCCCCATACCGCATCTCAGGCATGAACTCCAAACACAAAGTCCTCTGGCCCGTGGCCTTCTTGGTAGGCGGTTTATTTGTAACATCCTGTTATTATGACGATTATCAGACCCTTTACGGGACAGGCGGGGCATGCGATACGGCTGCGGTTTCGTATTCCACAGACATTCAGCCTTTGATCGCATCAAATTGCGGCGGATGCCACGGCAACACGGCCCCCAGCGCAGGGTTGTCCCTGACGAATCATACCCAAATTGCGGCAGCTATAAACACCGGAAATTTGCTGGCTCGTGTTCATCTCCCTGCCGGCGCACCCGGGGCCATGCCCACCACCGGTCCGTTGTCGTCGTGCCAAAAAGCCAAACTCCGCACCTGGAGACGTTTGGGTGCCCTGAACAATTAAACCAAAGCACTATCATGAAAAAAATTCTTTTGACCACCGCTCTTCTGGTTGCCGCATGGGGAGCATCGGCACAACGTTTTTTAGCCAAAGAGACCTACATCCGCTTCTTCTCGTCGACGCCGGTCGAAGACATTGAAGCCACCACCAACACCGCCGTATCCGTGTGGGACAAGGCTACCGGAGAAGTTGCTTTCCAGGTCAATATCAAGTCGTTTACGTTTGAAAAGGCCCTCATGCAGGAACATTTCAACGAGAATTACCTGCATTCGGACAAATACCCCAAGGCCACCTTCAAGGGTAAGTTAACGGACGCTTCAGCGGTAAACTGGGACAAAGACGGCGCATACACCGCACAGTTGAAAGGCACCATGAACATCCACGGAGTAGACAAGGTGATCACCGTTCCTGTAACGGTGGTAATCAAAGACAAGACGCCTTCCATTTCGTCCAAATTCAAGGTGAAGTGCGTGGACTATAACATCGAAATTCCGACGCTGGTTTTGGCCAAAATTGCAGAGGAAATTGAGGTGACGGTCAAGGCCAAGTTTGATTTGATGAAATCCTGATGGCTCACCGTTTTTTTGCCCTGCTCCTGGTGGCGTTGGCCTTACCGTCCTTCGCTCAGGACGACCTGATGAATTTGTTGGACGCAGCCCAGGGACCAGTAAAAAAGAGTCCCGTTGCCGCAACGTTCAAAGGGACCCGCATCGTCAACCTGCAGACCAATGAACTGCCGGCTTCTGGCGTCGGGCAGTTGATCATCAGCCACCGGTTTGGAACCATTGTCGAACGGCCGTTGTATAACTTTGGCGGATTGGATGTAGCCCAAATGCGCTTGGAGTACAGCTATTCTCCCGCTCATTGGCTGAATGTGGGGCTGGGGCGGTCTTCGGCCAACAAGACCTACGACGCCTTCGCAAAAGTGCGTTTTGTGCGCCAAAAAGAAGAAGGAATGCCCGTAAGTGTGGTGTACTACTATTCGACCAACTTAAACACCACGGATTTCAACGACGGTGTACCGCAGCGTTATTTTACCGATCGATTGGCGTATGCCCATCAGCTGATTCTAGCGCGCAAGCATTCCGATGCACTGTCCTTGGAATTGGCACCCACAGTGGTTCACTACAACTTGGTGGCCACCCCCGCCGATCCCAACGACCAGTATGGATTGGGACTGGGCGGTCGGTATAAATTGACCGATCGAATGGCTTTAACCGCGGAGTATTTTGCCCGGTTCCATCGTCCCGCCGGTTTCTACGACCCTTTGAGTATGGGTTTGGATCTTGAAACGGGTGGCCACGTGTTTCAATTCCATATCAGCAACGCCCGATTCATGAACGATCCGTCGTGGATGATGCAAACACCCGGAAGCTGGGGCAAGGGCGAACTGTATTTCGGATTCAATCTTTCCCGGGTGTTCACGCACCGGGCCCCAAAAATGGCCAAAGAAATAGACGTATTATGAAAAATTGGTTGATTCCCATCCGCACCCTGGGCTTTGGCGCGGTTGTACTAATGGCCTTAACCACCGCCGTTTCCTGCGAGCACGACCCCATCAATCCGATAGACCCCAATCCAACCGACACCACGTCGCCCTGCGATCCGGGTACGGTAGACTTCAAAAACGAGGTTTTGCCCTTGCTGACCAGCAAATGCGCCATGCCGGGTTGCCACAATTCCCCCAATGGCGAAGACGGAGTGGTGCTAGACAGCTACGCCCAAATCCGCAAGCATGTGGTCCCCGGAAACCTCAACGCCAGTGATTTGTGGGACGACGGCATTGCCGAAACGGACCCCGATAAGCAGATGCCTCCTCCCG
>JBILEM010000012.1:0-11735 GCA_044352085.1 Schleiferiaceae bacterium | reverse complement strand
CTTACCAGAATTTTGAACAAATCCCCCCGCAGGACAAGAAGTTCTATGCCGCTTTGGCGGTGCTGCATTTGCTGTTGTTTATGGGCGCGGCCTATTTGTCGTTTTGGCTCTCCCGCAACATCATGCGCGGATTTGATGCCATTTCCGACGCGCTGCGCGTTCCCATGAAAGACGGTACCCACGCCCGGATTGTGTGGGACCGGAACGACGAAATGGGCGCCTTGATTTCCGAATACAACCGCATGGTGGACCAGTTGGCGGAACAGAACAAGCGGCAAGCGCAGTGGGAGCGGGAGCAGGCCTGGAAGGAAATGGCCCGGCAAGTGGCGCACGAGGTGAAAAACCCCCTTACCCCCATGCGGCTGATGGTGCAAATGCACGCGGCCCAAGCCGCGGACCAGACGCCCGAGTCCATTCAGGATTTTGCCAACGGCATGCTCACCCAAATCGATGCCATGGCCCAGGTGGCAAGCGACTTTGGTCAATTTGCGGCCTTTGCGGATCGTCGAAAATCCGAAGTGGACGTGGTCGAATTTCTCAATCAAATCCGGCTTTCTTTCCCGACGATCGAGCGTGTATATCCGTTGGATGCACCGTGGAAAGTAAAGGCAGACAAAGCCCAATTGGTGCGCATTTTCAACAACCTCCTAAACAACGCATTGGAGTCAATTCCCGAAGGAAGACCGCCCCACGTTGCATTGGGGGCCAGGGAAACCGATGGCGCCGTGGAAATCTGGGTGCAAGACAACGGCATAGGCATTGAATCCGAGCGAATGGCCGATGTTTTTGATCCGCATTTCACCACCAAATCCAGCGGAACCGGCTTGGGGTTGGCCATTGTGAAAGGGTTGGTAGATGCCATGGGCGGGCGCATCTGGATGGAGTCCAAATGGGGAGTGGGGACCACCGCAACGGTCTGGCTTCCAACCGCCCATTCTTCCGGTATTTCGCGGTAATTTTGACCCATGTCTTATATTCTCACCGAACACAAGGGCAAAGTGGCCCTGGTTACGATTGACCGTCCGGCGCAACTCAATGCGCTGAATGCGGCGGTCATCCAAGAATTGCATGAAACGATGGTCGCTTTGGATGCAAATCCAGAGGTTCGCGCAGTGGTCCTGACGGGTTCCGGCGAAAAGTCCTTCGTTGCAGGGGCGGACATCGCCGAGTTTGCTTCGTACACGCCCGAAGAGGGGCAGGCCTTGGCCACCTGGGGTCAAGCGCTCCTTTTTGACCGCATTGAGCAGATGTCCAAGCCCGTGGTGGCGGCCATCAATGGCTTTGCCTTGGGAGGAGGACTGGAACTGGCTTTGGCGTGCCACATTCGGTTGGCGTCGGCCAATGCCAAAATGGGCCTACCGGAAGTCGGCCTTGGTGTTATACCGGGATACGGCGGCACCCAGCGTCTCCCCCGGACGGTGGGACCGGGCCGCGCCTTGCAAATGATTGCGACGGCCAAAATGATTGACGCGGCTACCGCAGAACGGTGGGGCTTGGTCAACGCGGTACACGAATTGCCCGAGTTGATCGACCAAGCGGTGGCGATGGGGAACCAAATCGCCAAGCAATCCGGCACGGCCATTGCCCACGCACTGGAAGCGGTTCGCGCCGGGTGGAACAATCCCGAAGCGGGTTTTGAAGAAGAAAAACGTCGTTTCGGCGCGTGTTTCCAGAGCCCCGAGTTCATTGAAGGCACCACCGCATTTTTGGAAAAACGTCCACCCGTCTTTTCCTAAACCTGCCACACCCACCAAACCAATCCCCTATGAACATCATTATCCCCATGGCGGGTAGAGGCTCCCGCCTTCGTCCCCACACCCTCACTACTCCCAAGCCGTTGATTTCCATTGCTGGGAAGCCCATTGTGCAGCGCCTGGTCGAAGACATTGCGGCCATTGTGGGCGATCAGCTGAACCAAGTGGCCTATGTGGTTGGGGACTTTGGCGCAGAGGTAGAACGGGACCTCTTGGATGTTGCAACGCGTTTAGGAGGCCGTGGAAGCATCCATTACCAAGAAAAGGCACTCGGCACTGCCCACGCGGTATTGTGCGCCGCAGAGGCGCTGGAAGGCCCTGTGGTGGTTGCTTTTGCCGACACGTTGTTCCGCGCAGACTTCCGACTGGACGACAAAGCCGACGGCGTCATCTGGGTGAAAAGCGTGGAAGACCCGCGTGCGTTTGGGGTAATCAAGTTGGACGAGGCCGGTCATATCACTGATTTTGTGGAAAAACCGCAGGAGTTTGTGAGCGACTTGGCCATCATTGGCATTTATTATTTCAAAGACGGCGCGCGCCTCCGCCGCGAACTTCAGTACTTGATTGACAACAACATCCAGGAAAAAGGGGAGTACCAGCTGACCAACGCCTTGGAAAACATGAAGCGCGATGGGATGGTTTTTGTCCCAGGAGAAGTGGACGACTGGATGGACTGCGGCAACAAAGACAACACCGTAGACACGGCCGTGCGGATTTTGGGTTATGTCCAAACTACCGAGGCCCTGCACCACCCGTCTGCGGTAGTAGAAAATAGCACCTTGGTCCCCCCGGTGTACCTGGGTCCGGGAGCTGTCGTGCGCAACAGCACGGTCGGTCCGGGTGTGTGCATTGGCCAAGGCACAACGGTGGAGAACGCCACCTTGCAGCACACCGTCATTCAGAACAATTCCGTGGTAAGCGGCGTGGTATTGAACCGCTCCATGATTGGCAACCATGCCCGACTCGAAGGCGGTTTCACTTCGGTTAGCCTGGGAGATTATTCGCAGCTCGACGCCTAAGCGCCATGCAGAAACCGGCATCTGTCCGCAAGAAAAGAACCTGGGCCTGGGCTTGGGGGATTTTTTTGGTGCCGATGGCGGCCTGGTCGCAAAGCGAATTAACCGTCGGAAATTGGGTTTTTGAGGCCATCCGAAGGAAAGAATCGGGCGATTTGGAAGGGGCCATTAAGGTCTATCTCAAGGTTCAAGACAAGGAGCCCTCCTCGTTTGCAGCCGCCTATTCCCTGGCGGAATTGTATGCGCAAACCAATCAATTCCCTAAGGCCTTGGAGCAATCCACACGCGCCAATCAGCTGGAGCGAAGCAATTTGTGGGGATGGCGCCTGACCAAGTCCCTCTACGAAGAGTCCCGCCAGGTATCCAAAGCCCTGGATTGCGCAGATTCTTTGCGGGTACACGGAGAGCGCGACGCGGTCTTTTTTCACGAAACCGCCCAATGGGCGGCGCAGTCGGGATTTCCCGACCGGGCCGTGCGCTTTTTGGACCATGCCGACGCCCTCGGGGGGGTCAATCCGGAACGCGTGGCGTTTCGTTCCCAGCTGCTTTTTCCAAAAGGGCCTCAGTCCGCCATCCAGGTTCTCCGCGACGGGCTTTTGTCGTTTCCCAATCACCCCGAACTGGAGGGGCAACTGGGCACCCTCTTGATTCAGCAAGGCCAATGGAAGGACGCGGAGGCGATTTTTTTGGCGGCTCTCCAGCGCGATCCGCAAGACGGCCGGGCCTCATGGATGTTGTATGAATTGTACCGGCAAACCAAGCAAGTGGAAGCCGCGGAAACGCAGGCACTGCGCCTGTTGGCGGCCCCCAATTTGGGCATTGACCGCAAAGTTCAGTTGGTTGCCAGCCTCTTGGTGCCCAGTTCCCAAGAGTGGAACCTGAAGGTAGACGATCGGTGGGCCCAAGCGCTTCTGGGCGCTCACCCCGAAGAGGCCAAAGTCTGGACGCTGGCGGCAGACATTGCCAACCACAACGGCAATCCCTTGGAAGCAGCGCGCCGCTGGAGAAAAGCCCTCTCACTCCCCGGTGGCGACCTCTGGCCCCTGCACCTGGGACTCTTGCAAGCCGACGAAGATTTGAACGACGCCGACGCCTTGATTCGCGACGCCCGGAATGCCCAAGCGTCTTATCCCTTGCAGGCGCTGGTGTACTACTACGAAGGGATGGGTCACCAAAAAAAGTCGGATTATCCTGCCGCTGAGCGTGCCTACCGGTCGGGGTTGCGGTACGCAGGCAATGCGCCGGAGGTCAAGTCGTCGATTCAGTTGCAGTTGGCAGAAGTCTTGCACCGAGCTGGACGGGGGGCGGAGAGCAACGCCCTGTTTGACGCGCTGGTTCAGCAAGACAGCACCAACGCTGTGGCCTGGAACAACTACGCCTACTTCTTGGCCGTTCGGGGCGAGCGATTGGAAGAAGCCGAGGCCATGGCCCAACGCGCCGTTCGCCTAGCGGGAAAAGGCAAAGACCCCATTCCTTACACGTTGGTAGACACCTTGGCGTGGGTTTTGCACAAACAGGGAAAGAAAGAAGCGGCCTGGGCCGCCATGGAATGGTGCTGGTCCTTGGGGGGAAATGCCGACCCGTCCGTCCAGAAGCACCGCGCCCAAATGGAACAACCGACGCCATGAAAATTTCCTTGTTTGCCGGAGGCCTGTTGGCTCTTTTTCTGTCCTCGTGCGGCGTTAAGCCGGCGCAAGATCGCCCCCAAGACGGTGTGGAAATTCCCCGTGCGCGCCTCTCGGGAGAGGAACGCCTGGCCCGGCTGGAAGCCGTTTTGCAAGAAGCCGACACGGTCCCCATCCGCACCCTAGCCAAAGTGACGTACGCGCCCAAATCGGGCAAGACGATTGCCCTGCGGGCAGATATTCGCACCCTACCCGATTCGGTTTTTTGGGTGGACCTGTCCGACGCGGTCTTGGGCATAAAGGTTGCTCGCGCCCTCCTTACCAAAGACACAGCGCTCGCTTACAGCCGGTTGCAAAACATGTGGTTGGCCGAATCGCCGGAAAGACTCATTGCCTACGCCGGCCTTCCTTTGACATTTGAATTGCTGATGGACTTGTGGACGGCGCAGCCGGCCCTCAATGGATACACCTGCAACTGCGCCGAGGGCCCGGTTCATTTTGACGACGCCGGAACGGGTCCTACGTGGAAATTTCGGTTTGCCGAAGGCGCCGGGTCGGTGGCATTGACGGCCTTCCCCAACGACCGGTGGGCGTTGATGTCCCAGCAAGTAACCACAACAGCGGATACCTACAGCGCCACGTACGACCCCGGAAAATCGCTTAAAGTCGAATGGTCCGGAGGCCAAGTTTTGTTTGAAATCCAGGAACAAAGCCGAACCGCTGTAACTTTCCCCTTTCAAATCCCCCCCGATCTTGAACGTGTCCGCCTCTAATCGCCTTCGTTTTGCCTGCAAAGGGCTCCTCCTGCTTGTGTTCTTGCTTGCGGCCGGAAAGACCGCGTGGGCGCAGACTCCGGCCAAAAAGGAAGCCCTTCAGCAACGCAAAGCCCAGCTCCAAGACGAGATCGATTTGGCCAATTCGATCTTGAAAAAAACCCGCTCAGACAAGCAGTTGTCCCTCACCCAAGTGCGGGCATTGGAGCAAAAAGTCCGTGCCCGGGAGTCGTTGATCCGAACCATCGACAACGAGGTGCGGTCCCTGGACGGAGCCATAGGGCAACAGAAACAAGCCATCTCCCAGCTGGATGAAGAAATCGGCATTTTAAAGACCAAGTACGCCGGTATGTTGCGCGCCGCTCAGCGACGTCGGTCCTTTGCCCAGCAGTGGGCCTTTGTCTTTTCGGCGGAAAGCGTGAGCCAAGCCATCAAACGCCTCTATTTTCTCCGCCAATACGCCCGATTCCGAGCCAAGCAAGTGCAGGAAATTCAGGATTTACAAGGCAAGAAGCAAGTTCAAATTACCCAATTGGCGCAGCAAAAAGACCAGAAACGGGTTTTGCTGGGCCAGGAAGTGCAGCAGAAACAGGTTTTGGTGCAGGAAAAGTCCGTCCGGGAAAAAGCGGTGGCGCAACTGTCCAAACAAGAAGGAAAAATCGCCGGCGACATCAAAAAGAAGCGCGGAGAACTGCAAAAGCTGGAACGCCAAATCCAGGGCTTGATTGCCGATGAAATGCGCAAATCCCGCGAAAAGGCCGAGCGTGAGGCCTTGGTGAAGGAAGCCGCGAACGTCGGGCTGGTTGCAGGTACGGACTACACCGACAAAACCCCCATCGTCCAGCTGCGCAAACTGATTGCCGAGCGCAGAAAGACCACCAACAATCCCGCGCCTGCCGGTGCCGCCTCTCTGGCCACGACGTCCACGACTTCTTTCTCGTTAACCCCAGAAGCCCAGTTGGTTTCCAAGAACTTTGAGACCAACCGGGGAAGACTCCCCTGGCCGGTAGAGCGGGGCATTGTGCTTCAAGGCTTTGGAGAGAACCCCGTTGCCGGTACAGCAGGCGTGACCATCAAAAATCCGGGCATCGACATTGCCACCGGCAGCGGTTCCGAAGCACGTGCCGTATTCGAAGGGGAAGTGAGCACCGTCATTCCCATTCCCGGTGCCAACCGCGCCGTATTGGTCAAGCACGGACAGTATTTCACCGTCTATTCGAATTTGGCCACGGTGTACGTAAAGGCGGGGCAGAAGATTTCCACCAAGCAGGCCTTGGGCAAGGTTGCAGACGACGCAGAGACCGGCGAAGCGGTGCTGCACTTTGAGCTGTGGAAAGACACCTACAACCAAGATCCGACGTACTGGATTTTGCGCAAATAAAGAAGGGGCGGCCCAGCGGGCCGCCCCTTAAAAGTTGAGCGGGTTGATTTTGGAAATGCGTTAAAGAGCAAGCATAACCCCTACCGATGCAGACCGGACACCTCCGGTTTCGTCGGCCACCGTCTGTTTAAACACGGGATTGAGGTTGTAGCGTGCTGCTACGCGCCAAGAGCGGTAGCCGACCTCGGCGGTGAGGCCGTAATTGAAGGTTGGCATAAAGAACGAACTGGTGGTCCGGTCGGCATTCCAGTCTCGGTTTTCGTCGCGGTACTGCAGAAAGTGAACCCCGCGGCCCAAACGAACCCCGCCAAATCCACCGGCAGCCACCGTAATCCCTTTTGTGCCTTTGCGGCTTGCGTTGAAGGCCAAGCTCAACGGAATTTCCAGCGTAGCGTAGTTCAGGTAGTTTTGACGGATGCTGGCATCAGCCAGGGGAAGGTCGGAAAAACCAACGCGGTCCCCAACAAAGCCCCCTTGCGTACGGTATGGCGCAACCGGATTCTTGAAGTAGTAGGCTTCGGAGGTGATACCCAACCCCGAACGCAGCCACAACGGAGATTGCTTGTGGAACAAGCGCCGGCCGTGCAGCCAGGAGTAATTAAAAACAAATGACGTGCTCAATTCGCCTTTGCCGGAGTAAGGATCCAAAGAGGATGCGGCGTTGTCCAGAACAAACCAATTCCCACCGCCGAAGTAGTAGGCCTGTTGGTCGAATTCCCGCTTCCACTTCTTGCGCTTCATGTTGAGTTCCAGCTTGCCGTCTTTCAGCCCCAATCTGATTCCCGCGTCTTCGGAACCGTCCGCTGTGTCTATGGAAATCCCCAAAGCGTCGGCGCGTTCCGCATTCCGCTCGGCCCACTCGCCCACCATGGACTGCACCGTTTCCAAGCGCTTTTCCAAATAGTCGTCCAACGAATCGCGCTTTTCCTGAGCAGCCGCAGACGTCAAAGCCCCGCTGCGCACGCGGTCGTTGATGGTTACAATTTCTTGGGTGTAATCGGCGATCACCCGCGTAATGTCAGCCGCCAAGCGCGCGCTAATTCGGCTCGACGTATCCAATGCGGCGGCGGAAGGGGCAACCTTCACCGCCGGGGGAGCAGGGGGAGGAGGAGGAGACTGCACGACGTCTTGCGCCCACAGAGCGGAGGCGGCAAAGGCCAATCCGATGGAGAGAATGTTTTTCATAAGAAGGAATTTAAGGGTTGTTTTTGGGAGAGTCGTTTCGGTTAAAGAGGTTTGCAGGCAGACGCCGGGCGGCGTTTTTCAGGTCAATGGTCACGGTAAGTTCTTCGGGCAAGGCCAAGGCGGCAGCAGACCGTTCTCCCCGACGGAGGTTTTCCCATTGTTTTTGAGCAAAGGCCACGGCCGATTGTTTCCAGTGGCCGGACTTTGGCGAAACGGTGCGGCGCAAGTCGTTCAGGTCGTACAAGCTTCCGTTGTCCAGGGCCACTTCCAACTGAAACCAGGAAGAGGTCGGCCAGGAGCCCTTTTGGACTTTTGGCGCTTCGAACGATTTGCCGGAGGCCGTTGGGCCCCCAATCTCTGCCAAACGCGCCTCCGGATAGGGCGTTACAGCCAAAGGAGCAGAAAACTCCTCAGAATGGCTAAAAAGGGCCTCTGCGGGGCTCTGAACCTCGGCGCGCGTTCCCGCAGAAGCAAGTGTATTTTGGGGGTCGCCTGCGGCAACCGGGACGACGTCTTCTGCCTGTGGGTGTTTTTTCAACCCCGAAGAAGCCTTTCGCAGGGTGCTGGGCGCTGGAACGCCGGCAACAGCTACTTCCGGAAGCGGTTCCTCCCGGTGTTTAGAGGCCGGAACCCCCAAGGGTGCCGAGCGGATTTCGGCTCCTGCAGACTCGGTGCTCCGGGGAACCGCCTGCCGGGCATCTGGCACCCAAAGGCCACCCACGGCTGCTACCAAGGCAACCCCCGCCGCGGCCCAGGCCCAATACGGAACCAAGCGACGGACAGGACGTTTGGAAGCGGCAGCTTCGGCAACGGGGTTGCCGGCCGCGGCCCGAGCGGCTTGGAATTTCTCCCAGGCCTCCGCGCGGGGCGCGGTCTGGAGTTGGCGCAATTCGTCCTCAATCCGCACGGTTCAATCCTTTAGCGGTTAAAACAGACTGCAAGCGAGCGCGGGCCCGCGAATACTGGGACTTGCTGGTGGCCTCGGAAATCCCCAATGCGTCGGCGATTTCGGCGTGGGAGTATCCCTCCACCGCAAACAAGTTGAATACGGTCCGGTAGCCCTCCGGAAGCGCTTGCACGCATGCCAGTATGGCCTCGGTTCGGTCTTGGCTGTCCAAGGAAAAATCCGCGGGAACATCCAAAGACGCCACGTCCTCCGCACTCGAAAAGTCCACCTTTTTCTTGCGCAGGGCCATGAGGCTCGTGTGAACCGCAATGCGGCGGGCCCAGCCCTCAAAGGAGCCTTCGTACCGGAATTGGGGTAGCTTTTCGAACACGGTCAACAGGGATTGGATCATGGCGTCTTCGGCGTCCTCGGGGTTTGCGAAATACCGCCGGCACAGCCCCAATAAGACCGGGGCTAGCCGGTCGTACAGGCGCTTCTCTGCGGCGGGCTCGCGGCAGAGACATCGGGCGATGAGGTCGTCAAATGAATCCACCGAGGGAGGCTTTCAGGGAGAAGATGCACATTCCGGCACAAAGGTTGCACTTCCCCCTCTGATTTTTACCGACCTTTACTCCCTATGCCTAAAAAAGGCCCCAAAAACAACAAGGCCCACCGCTCCATGGATGTAGCGGCCGTCGCCAGCAAATTGTACAAACGTTTGTCCAAAAGCCCCGGGCGTCGGTTTTCGCTCGACGACTTGGCCATGGACGTCGGATTGCCCCACGAACAAGGCAGGCCGTTGGTCCGCAGTGCGCTGGAGCTATTGGTCCGCACCCAGCAGGCCGTAGAGGGTCCGGCCAATGTGTTTCGCTTGTTTTTTGAAGAACGGTTTGTGGAAGGCAAGTTGGACCTGACCCAATCCGGCACCGGCTACATCACCGGCACGGGGCTTCCCGAAGACGTATTTGTGCGCGACACCCACACCGGCGTGGGGCTGAACGGCGACTGGGTGAAGGTGTTGCTTTTTGCGGCGCCCCGTCCCGGCTCCAAACAGGAGGGCCAGGTGGTGGAGGTTTTGAAACGGGCCAAATCCACCTACGTGGGCACGGTCGACATTACCCCCCAACACGCTTTCTTGCTGACGGACAACCGCCGGGTGGGAAAAGACTTCTACCTGCCCAAGGAATTTTTGGGCGAGGCGCACGACGGAGACGTGGTGGTGGTTCAGTTGGTGGAATGGAACAACCCCAAGTTCAATCCCATTGGCAAGGTTCTCAAGGTGTTGGGACGCCCCGGCGAGCACCAAACCGAGATCCATTCCATTTTGGAAGAGTACGGGTTGCCTTACGAATTTCCAGCCGAGGTGGAGCAGGACGCTGCCGGTCTGGACCAAGCCCTCGACCCGGCAGAGATTGCCCGACGGCGCGATTTCCGCGGCATCCTCACCCTCACGATTGACCCCGTCGATGCCAAGGATTTTGACGACGCCCTTTCGTTCCAAACCCTGGCCAACGGAAACCTGGAAGTGGGCGTTCACATTGCCGACGTCACGCATTACGTCCGGCCAGGAAGCGCTTTGGAGCGCGAAGCCTACGAACGGGCTACGTCGGTGTACCTGGTGGACCGCGTGGTTCCCATGCTCCCCGAAGTGCTCAGCAACCAGGTGTGCTCCCTGCGCCCGAACGAAGACAAATTCACTTTTTCTGCTGTTTTTGAGATGACGCCCCAGGCGGAAGTGGTGCATCGCTGGTTTGGCCGCACCGTGATCCATTCGCAACGCCGACTGGCCTACGAAGATGCCCAAGCCATCATCGAGGGCAAGGCAGACCCCTTGGCGTCTCCCCTGAACACCCTCAATGCGCTGGCCAAAACCCTGCGGGACCGGCGCATGAAGAACGGAGCCATTGCGTTTGACCGGGCCGAGGTCAAGTTCAAATTGGACGAGCAAAACAAGCCCATAGGAGCCTTTTTGAAGGTGGCCCAAGACGCGCACAAACTGATCGAAGAATTCATGCTCTTGGCCAACGTCAGCGTGGCCGAGGCTGTGGGACGGGGCGGGCAAAAGAAGCCCAGCGGCCGGGCCATGGTCTACCGCATCCACGACGACCCGGACCCCACCAAACTGACGGACCTCAGCCTGTTTGTGCGGCCCTTTGGCTATGCCCTCGCCGTGGACGGCCGCCAAGCGGTTCGACGCAGCCTCAACGCTCTGCTGTCTCAGGTTAAGGGAACGCCAGAAGCCAACCTCATTGAGACCTTGGCGGTGCGCACCATGGCCAAGGCCGTGTACAGCACCCAAAACGTGGGCCACTACGGTTTGGCCTTTGACGACTACACCCACTTTACGTCCCCCATTCGGCGCTATCCCGACATGATGGTGCACCGCCTGCTGCAGGACTATTTGGACGGCAAACCGGGGCCCAAGGCCACGGACCTCGACCCGGCCTGCGTCCATTCTTCGGAACGCGAGAAAACCGCATCCGAGGCGGAACGCGCGTCCATCAAGTACATGCAAGCGGTCTACATGGAGCAGTTCCTGGGCCAAGAGCTGGACGGGGTGATTTCCGGCATCTCCGAGTGGGGCGTTTTTGTGGAAATCCCGTCTACCGGCTGCGAAGGACTTGTCCGGCTGCGCGAATTCTCCGACGACTACTACACCCTGGACACCGCCAACCACCGCTTGGTGGGCGAACGCCGAGGCGCCCTCTACCAACTGGGCGACGCCCTCCGCATTGTGGTCAAAGAGGTCGACGTTTTGCGCAAACAGGTAGACTTTGGCCTTCCGCGCAAAGAAGGCGCAGCGCCGATCAGCAGCCGGCCGGGTACTTCCCGGGGCAAGTGGTCAGACACTTCGCCGCATCCCGCAGGAAGCCGCGGCCCAGGCGGTCGCCCCGCTGGGGGACGCGGGCCGGGTGGACGCGGGTCAGACAGCCGCGGGTCGGGCGGCGGCGCGAAGCGCCGCTAGAGGCACCTGCGCGTTTCGCGCGGCAACGCAGCACCGCAGCATTCTCTGCTTTTGAAGGAATAGCCCGCAATCAGTCGGGCGCTTTCTCCGACGCCGGCGCGGTTTCGTCCGCGGCATGTGTCACCGGAGCCATCCAGGTGTTGTTTTTGC
>JBILEM010000189.1:0-3391 GCA_044352085.1 Schleiferiaceae bacterium | reverse complement strand
GTCGCCGCCAATGTGCACGTAGGGGGAAGGAAAGAGGGCGAAGACTTCGCGCAGCACGTTTTCCAGAAAGACAAAGGTTTCGTCGTTTCCGGCACAGAAAACGTCGTCAAAAACGCCCCAGCCGCGCGCGACCTCCAGCGGTTTTTGGTTGCAGCTGAACTGTGGATACGCGGCGAGCGCGGCGAGCGCATGTCCGGGCATTTCAATTTCCGGCACGACGGTGATGTGCCGTTCGGCCGCATAGGCCACTACTTCCCGGATTTGGTCTTGGGTGTAAAATCCGCCGTACCGCAGGGTGTCGAAATTCTGCAACGAGTAGGGGCCCTGCTGCGAACCGCTGCGCCAGGCACCCACATCGGTCAGCCGCGGGTAGTGCTTGATTTCGATGCGCCAGCCTTGGTCGTCCGTGAGATGCCAGTGAAAGGTGTTCATTTTGGCTTGCGCCATGGCATCCAAATGCTTTTTGATGAACGCGACGTCAAAAAAATGCCGCGAAACGTCCAAATGCATGCCGCGGTAGGGGAAAGCGGGCCGGTCGACAATTTCCAGCGACGGAAGGACTTCGGCTTCGGCGGGATCCAAGGAGACCGTTTGTTTCAAGGTTTGAATGCCGTAAAAAACCCCGGCGGAACTGCCGCCGGCGAGCTCCAACTTGTTGGATTTCCAAGCGAGTCGGTACCCTTCTCGGGGCAAGGACGGGTCCACACTCAATTTTGCTTGAAGGCCTTTGTTTTTGCCCCCCTCGGAGCACAGCAAACGGCTGGAGAGCCACCATGCTTCCAACAGCGCCTGTTCGTTTTTTAGGTTCGTCGGTGCCTTAACCTCGATTCCTCCCGATCGGAGCACGGCGCTCGTTCCCACGTCCATTTTGGCCGGAGCGGGCAGGATCGATGGACGGTAGGTCAGAGCGTTTTGCGCCCCAAGGGTTCCGGTGAACCCCCAGGCCAGGGTGGCGGTGAGGGCCACGGTGCGAATGGGGGCAAATCGCTTAGA
This sequence comes from Schleiferiaceae bacterium, assembly GCA_044352085.1. GTDB lineage: Bacteria > Bacteroidota > Bacteroidia > Flavobacteriales > Schleiferiaceae > CAMDTE01. Next base: position 2,398 of record JBILEM010000189.1, on the reverse strand, counting down.
AATAGATGCCATGGGACCAAGATACGGACCTATTTTTGCACCATGCACAACTTGAACGGCCGTCGGGTGACGGTATACTGCGCCGGAAGCGCCAAAGTCCATCCCAAATACTTGGCAGCTGCCGAAACCATTGCCCACGATTTGGTGGCCGAAGGGGCCACCTTGCTTTTTGGCGGGGGAAAAACGGGCCTGATGGGCCATTTGGCCACCTGCGTTTTGGAGCACGGCGGAAAAGTACAAGGCGTCATGCCCCACCTGCTGCGGGAAATCGAAATGAACCACCCCGGCGTAAAAGACTTCACGTTTGTGGAGACCATGGCAGAACGGAAAGCGCTTCTGCTGCACGACACAGCCGGCTTGGTGGCCATGCCCGGAGGCACCGGAACCTTGGACGAGCTTATAGAAGCGGTCACCTTAAAACGACTGGGCCAGTACCTGCAGCCCATCGTTCTTTTGAACCAGGACAGATTCTACGATTCTCTTATCGAACTAGTAGACCGCATGGTCCGCGAAGAATTTATGAACCCCGAACACCGCCAACTTTGGACGGTGGTAAATGAGCCGAGTGAGGTTGTGCACGCCCTTAAAACCACACCCCTGTGGGATGCAAACGCCGTGTATCGGGCCGCGGTTAAGTAAGGCTTACCGGGCAGAACCTTTGAGGCGCTTTGCACGTTGCTCCGGGTCCAATGTAAAATAATTGTAAAGTAGAAATCGACGTGTATTGCGAATCAATGCGATTCCCTTACTTTTGCGTCCACTATCCAAATGTAATTCAACAAAAAACCCCCATGAAAAAGGTTTTTGCTACCGCGCTGCTTGTCGCCCTGGCATTCCAAGCGCCCGTGATTGCTCAAGATGCTGCAGCTCCCGCTGCAACCGAAGCATCTGCAACTGCTCAAACTGCCGACACGGCTGTTGCTGCTGAAGAAACGACCGAGGCCGCTGCTGCCCCTGCCGAGGAAGCCAGCTACACCCAGGTGTTCAAAAAGAAGTTCATCGAAGGCGATCCTATTTGGATGGCTCCGGTACTTTTGGTATTGATCATTGGTTTGGCTGTTGTTATTGAGCGCTTGCTTTACTTGACTTTTGCTTCTGCCAACACCACCAAGTTGTTGAATGAAGTGGAAGCAGCCTTGAACAAAGGCGGCGTTGACGCTGCCATGAAAGTTGCTTACGACAACCGCGGCCCTGTGGCAACCTTGATCTACCAAGGTTTGGCCCACTACGGAGAAGGAATGGACATGGTTGACAAGTCTATTGTTGCCGTTGGTTCCGTTGAAAATGGCAAGTTGGAGCGCAACATCACGTGGATTGCCTTGTTCATTGCCTTGGCCCCGATGTTGGGATTCTTGGGAACGGTTGTCGGTATGATCCAGGCCTTTGACGCCATTGAGGCAGCCGGAGATATTTCTCCAACCTTGGTTGCAGGTGGTATTAAAGTGGCTCTTTTGACCACGGTATTCGGTTTGATTGCGGCGATGATTCTTCAGGTGTTCTACAACTTGATTCTCTCCATGGTTGACGGCATCGTGAACAAGATGGAAGATGCCTCTATCTCTTTCTTGGACATGATGATTGCCTTCGATAAAAAGAACGGTAAATAATCGGTGATGGAAGGGATTTTAGCTAAATACGGCAAGTGGATCGCCATCCTTCTGGGGGTGATCGGCTTGATCCCGTCGCTGGTGGTCTTCTTCGTGGAAGGAGAAAACCTGGACAAGACCGTTGAATTCGGTTTGTACATGACGTACATCATCTCGTTGGTTGGCATTTTTGCTGCCATAGGAGGTGCGGTTCGCGGAATTCTCATCAATCCCAATGGCGTTCGTTCAACGGCTATGGGTGTTGGATTTCTCGTTGCGATTTTGGTTGTTTCTTACTTGTTTGCCGATGGCAGCGACTACATGGAATACCAAAAAATGAAAATGACGGAATCTGGTTCACGCTGGGTGAGCACGGGTCTCAATGCATTGAACATCATGATTGCCTTGTCAACGTTGGCCGTCGTTTTTTCTGCCTTGTACCGAGCTGGTTTGATCCGTCTTCGCAAATAATTTAAGTCATGGCTAAACGCGCAGTACCTGAGATCAATGCAGGATCCATGGCGGACATTGCGTTTCTGCTTTTGATTTTCTTTTTGGTGACCACGACCATGGATGTGGACAAGGGCTTGAACCGTAAGCTCCCTCCATGGGACGACAACCCGATCAAAGAGACTTCAACCATCAAGGAGAAGAACGTATTTGTTGTATTGGTAAACGGCCAGGATCAGCTTCTGGTGGAAGACGAGTATATGGACATTCGCGACTTGCGCGCGGCTGCTAAGGAATTCATCGACAACAACGGCGATGGTTCGTGCGAAGTGTGCAAAGGAAGCCGCAGTCCTGAATCGTCT
>JBILEM010000011.1:0-11841 GCA_044352085.1 Schleiferiaceae bacterium | reverse complement strand
TCCCCTTCCCCGCCCTACCGGTGTGGACTTTTTTTCTGAATCCTTGACGCACAACAAGATGTCGTGGGCCTCCGCTTCCGACCGATCCAAGTAAAACGCGTTGTTCGCGGGTACAAAGGGGACGCCATGGGTTTTGCAGAAGCCCAACAGCGTGTCGTTCACAACGTCCTCCTCTGGGAGCCCGTGGCGGTTCAGTTCGGCATAAAAGCGGTCTCCAAATACTTCTTTGTACCACAAAAAAGCTTCTTCGGCCTGCTTGAGACCCACGTTCAAAATCAAATGGGGAATTTCCCCCGACAATCCGCCTGTCAGTGCCACCACTCCTTCCGAATACTGGGCCAAAAGGGGTTTGTCGATGCGCGGCACATAGTAAAATCCTTCGATAAACCCGGCACTGCTCAAGCGAGCTAAATTTTGGTAGCCGGTTTTGTTGAGGGCCAACAGGGGAATTTGGAATCCGTCGTCCTTCACGGATTTATCCGTGCGGTTGCGGCAAACAAAGGCTTCGTACCCCACCAGGGCCTTCAAAGGCTCTGTCCCTTCCGGGCGGGATTTGTTGACGTTTTCTACGGATTTGATGAACTGAAAAGCACCCATCATGTTGCCCACGTCAGACAGAGATACAGCCGGTTGACCGTCTGAGAAAGCACGCTTGACCAGACCGTCCACCCGAGCAGTGGACTGCAAAACCGAGAACTGCGAGTGCAAGTGAACGTGGAAGAAGACGCCCGGCTGGGCGGTAGAAGCATCCGGTGCTCCAGCCAAGTCAATGCCTTTTTCCTGCAGCACCTCGGTTAAGCGGGCGCTGGCGGCTTTGAGGTCTCGGTGGGAAACATCCCACCCCGGTACGGCATGTGGGTAGGTGTGTCGAATCGGCGCAAACGCTGCTCCGCCCAGGTGGGCCTCGGAATAAAAGCCGCGTGCCGCCAATTCCAAAAAGACTCGGGCGCTGGCCTCTACATCCGCCGTGGCATTGTGGGCCTGATCAAATCCGGTTCCAAAAAGATGGCGGTACAGCTCCTCCAACTTGGGAAATTTAAACTTCCCTCCGCGCCCGCCGGGCAGTTGGCAGAGCTGGGCGGTATCCTCCCGACAGGTGTCTACTACCGCATACGCCGGCAACGGATTTTCCAATCCCACTCGAAAATATTCGCCGCCCAACACCAGTTGGTCGTACTCCAGGTTGTGGCCCACCAACCGGGTGGCCTTGGACAAGGCTTCGCCAAAGGCTGCCAAAGCCTCGGCCATGGATACGCCTTCCTGTTGGGCCAGGGCAGTTGAGATGCCGTGCACCGATTGGGCTTTGTAGGGAATGTTGAATCCGTCGGGGCGGATCAAAAAATCCCGCTGCTCCACCAGCACCCCGTCCAACCCGTGGAGCTGCCACGCCAATTGGACCACGCGGGGCCAAGCCGCCTCATCTGTGTAAGGGGCTGATTTGTTGCCGATTAAGCCAGTGGTTTCGGTGTCAAAAATGAGAAACATCGCGGACCTCTAAGGTACCAACTCTGCTTGTAAATCGTACTCTGTGGCGTCGGTAATTTTCACCGTTACAAACCGCCCCGGGGTCAACAAATACTCCCCCGTCGGAATCAAAACCTCGTTGTCCACGTCGGGACTGTCGAATTCCGTGCGGCCAATGTAGTGGTCCCCTTCCAAGCGGTCCACCAACACCCGCAGGGATTGGCCTACCTTGGCTTGGTTGAGTTCGGCGGATATTTCCATTTGGGCATCCATGATGGCGTCGGCGCGTCGTTGTTTTTCTTCGGCCGGCACATCGTCTTCCAACCCGTAGGCCGATGTATTTTCCTCGTGGGAGTAAGGGAAAACCCCCAAGCGGTCAAACTGCTGGGTTTTTACCCACTCCAACAGCTCCTGAAATTCGGCCTCGGTTTCACCGGGATAGCCCACAATCAGCGTTGTCCGAATGGTGATTCCGGGGACCTTTTTGCGCATGGCTTGAATCAGGGCATTGGTCTTTGCCTGGGTGGTGCCGCGTTTCATGCTTTTCAGCACCCGATCCACCGCATGCTGCAGCGGAATGTCCACGTAGGTGCAGACCTTGGGCTCCTCGCGGATAACGTCCAACACATCTTCGGGAAATCCGGACGGGAACAAATAATGCAAACGGATCCATTCGATGCCTTCTACCTGCACCAAAGCGCGCAAGAGTTCGGCAAGCCGGCGTTCCTTGTACAAATCCAGTCCGTAATAGGTCAAATCCTGGGCAATCAAAATCAGTTCGACAACTCCCTTGGCGGCCAGTTTCTTGGCCTCTTCCACCAACTGTTCAATGGGCTTCGAAACGTGCCCGCCCCGCATGAGGGGAATGGCGCAAAACGAGCAGGGACGGTCGCAGCCCTCGGAAATTTTCAAATACGCATAGTGCCTGGGGGTGGCCAACAACCGCTCGCCCACCAACTGCTGTTTGTAATCCGCGCCCAATTCCTTTAGCAACAGGGGCAAATCCCGCGTGCCAAAATACCGATTCACATCGGGAATTTCGCGCTCCAAGTCAGGCTTGTACCGCTCCGACAAACAGCCCGTTACAAACACTTTTTCTACCTCTCCGCGCTGCTTCTTCTCCACGTAGGTCAGAATGGTGTCGATGGATTCCTGCTTGGCGTTGTCAATAAAACCGCAGGTGTTGATCACAACCACTTCGCCTTCTTCTTTGCCCGACGCTTCGTGAACCACGTCTTTTCCAGCGGCCTTTAGCTGGCCCATCAATACTTCCGAATCGTAAGTATTCTTGGAACATCCCAAGGTGACGACGTTGATGCGGTTCTTCTTGTAACTTTTGGTACGCATAAATTCGATTAAAACTTTAAGTGACGCACGGATTGACCGTGGTCTTTAATTTCTAACAAAGCGGAAACACCAATGTCAATGTGCGAATCCACAAACTGGCCGGACACCTTGGCATCGGAAGCCTCCGTTTTTACCCCCTCGGGGACCATGGGCTGGTCGGATACCAGCAGCAAAGCCCCCAAAGGAATACGGTTTTTGAAACTGGCCGTAAACAGGGTAGCGGTTTCCATGTCGATGGCCATGGCGCGGATGTCGTTCAGGTAGGCTTTAAACGCTTCGTCGTGTTCCCAGACCCTCCGGTTGGTGGTGTATACCGTTCCCGTCCAATAATCCAAGTTGCGCATCCGTATCACATGGCTGGCTGCGCGCTGTACGCTAAAAGCGGGCAACGCCGGAACCTCCTTGGGAAAATAGGTATCGGAAGTACCTTCGCCGCGGATGGCTCCAATAGGCAAAATGAAATCGCCCACTTCGGTCCGTTTTTTCAGCCCGCCGCACTTGCCCAAAAACAAAACCGCCTTTGGAGAAATGGCACTCAGCAGGTCCATCACCGTGGCGGCATTGGGACTGCCCATTCCAAAGTTGATGATGCCCACTTCCCCGGAAATGGCGGAGCTAAAAGGCCGATTCTCCCCGGAAACCGGAACCCCATATTTGGCGGCAAACCGATGCACGTAATCGTCGAAATTGGTCAAAAGCAAATACGACGGAAAGGCTTCCAAAGGCAAGCCGGTGTAGCGGGGCAACCAGTTCTGGGTGATTTCTTCTTTGGTTTTCATGGGGAACGGCTACAAAACGATCAGTGGAGCGGCGCAAACAATACCCGCACAAACTGCTGTGCATCAAAAACTTCCAAATCTTCCGCTTTCTCGCCCGTTCCTGAGAACCGAACCGGCATGGCCATCTGATGGGCAAGCGCCAAGGCCACTCCTCCCCGGGCACTTCCGTCCAGCTTGGTTAAAATCAAGCCGTTGACTTCGGTTGCCGCTGAAAATTGCTTGGCCTGTTCCAAGGCATTCTGACCGGTTGAGGCGTCCAACACCAACAATACTTCGTGCGGCGCTCCTGGCAAGGCTTTTTCAACGGCCCTTTTGATCTTGGACAGTTCGTTCATCAGGTTGACCTTGTTGTGCAAGCGGCCCGCCGTATCTACCAAAACCACATCGGCCTGTTCGGCAACCGCCCGTTGAACGGTTTCAAAGGCCACCGCGGCAGGATCCGCATCCATCCCTTTGTTCACACACGGAACTCCAGCGCGCTCGCACCAACGAACCAATTGGTCCACGGCGGCCGCCCGAAAGGTATCTGCCGCCCCCACCAAAACCTGCTTTCCGTCTTTTTTCCACCGACTGGCCAACTTGCCAATGCTGGTCGTTTTGCCCACGCCGTTCACCCCTACAACCAAAATCACATGGGGGCGATTGGGAAGGTCAAAACCCTGAACGCCTTTTTGATCGCCAGACGCTTCCGCAAGAAGGCCCAACGTCTCTTCTTCCAGCAAGCGAATCAATTGGTCCGTACCCAGGTATTTGTCCCGAGCGACGCGGGCTTCTAACCGTTTGACAATCTCCAACGTGGTCGCAATACCGACATCGGAGGTGACCAGGGCCGTTTCGACGGAATCCAGTACTTCTTCATCGACGGTGGATTTTCCCGCAACAGCATGCACCAGTTTGCCAAAAATCCCGGCCTTTGTTTTGTCTAGTCCAAATAATCCCATGCGAAAAGATACAAAAAAACCGCTCCAAAGGAGCGGTTTAAATTAAACGAAACGAAGCGGGCGCTTATCCTTTGAAGAAGTCAGCTGCTTGGTCTTTGTTGATGATTTTCTGTTCGAAGGTGTACGCACCAGACTTGTCACTGCGGGACATTTTGATTACCCGCGTGTACATGACAGAACCTTCTTTCTTCAGGGTTGCTACTACTTTCTTAGCCATGGTTCACCTTTATTTAATTTCCTTGTGCACCGTCATACGGCGCAAAATGGGATTGAACTTCTTGATCTCCATACGATCCGGAGTGTTCTTCTTGTTTTTGGTCGTGATGTAACGAGAAGTTCCTTTCTGACCTGATTCCTTATGCTCGGTGCACTCCAAAATTACTTGGACGCGATTGCCTTTCTTAGCCATGGCTCAATGCAGTTATTTGGTGGTAAAACCGTTGGAACGAGCGTCTGCCAAAACGGCATCGATGCCCTTCTTATTCACCGTTTTCAACGCGGCTGCAGAGAGACGCAGGGTTACCCACTTGTCTTCCGCCGCTACGTAAAAACGCTTGCGGAGCAAGTTCACGTTGAACTTGCGCTTATTCTTCTTGTTCGAGAAAGATACGTAGTTGCCAGTCATGGCTTTCTTTCCCGTCAATTCACACACTCGTGACATGGTCGCGCTTTATTAGGAGCGCAAATTTACAAAAAAAATCCAAAAACACAACGGTTATTTAGATTTAAAGCAACAACCAACCGAAAAAGGACCGAGCCTTGCCTGCGATTTACCGCTTGGTGGTAAGATGTTCAATTCGCACCCGGAGTAGATTCATAGCGGCCAGAACCGTTTTCTGCACATTGCGCTGCCGGTCTTTGCCCATTTGAAATCGTTCCGCCTGGCAACCATCTGGTCCTGCCACCGCAATCCATACCGTCCCAACGGGCTTCTCCGGCGTTCCTCCATCCGGTCCTGCGATTCCGGTTGTGGAAACGGCCCAATCCGTCCCCAAGCGCTTGCGAACACCGGTCGCCATGGCCTTGGCCACGGTTTCCGACACCGCCCCATGGACCGCCAATGCGGCTTCCTCAACCCCAAGAACTTTCATTTTGACGTCGTTGTGGTAGGCTTGGACGCCGCCCCAGTAATAACGGCTGCTGCCCGGCACCGAGGTAATGCTCGCGCCCAAAGCCCCTCCTGTGCAACTTTCCGCAGTTGCTAAGGTCATTCCTTGGGCGAGCAATTTGTCGCCCAAGACCCGCTCCAAGGGAACGTCGCCCTCTCCAAAGTACGATGCCCCCAAAAGCCCAATTAGCACATCCACTTCCCTATTCAAACGACCTTGACTGACTACCGCTTGTTCTTTGGGGACGCGTAAGGATAGCCGCAGTTTAACAAGACCGGGCGCTGGTAAATAGGCGAGTTTGATCCAGTCGGGCAAAGACTCCTCCCAATCGTTTAGCCGATCGGCCAAGTCAGACTCCGGCACGCCTTGGGAACGTACGGTTCGATGGGCTACGAAATGGCGCGAATTTTGGGAAATCCAAGGGAGAACATGGGTCTCCATCAGGTGTTTCATTTCGTACGGTACCCCAGGCATACTGACCACACGGCGTCCGCCCCAAGACCACGCCATCCCCATGGCCGTACCAACTGCATTGATCAAAATTTCCGCATTGGAGGGAAGCATGGCTTGTTCCCGGTTTCGTTCCGACGGCACCCGGCCCATCGAGGCAAACAAGCGTTGAATATGCTCAAATACGTCGGGGTGATAGGTTAATTCGCCACCCATAAAAGCGGTTAAAACCTTTTTGGTGAGGTCGTCTTTGGTTGGACCCAATCCCCCTGTAACAAGTACCAACTCGGTTTTGGGGTGTAGGCCGTTCAAAGCTGCATGAATTTCTTCACCGCTGTCCGACACGGTCCATGCCCGAACCACCTGCCCGCCCACTTTTGCCACTTCTTGCCCCATCCAGGCGCTATTCGTATTGATGGTTTGCCCCAGGAGCAATTCGTCCCCAATGCTGATTACTTCTATTTTCATTCCCGGAGTGCTCGCTAGCTAAAATCCATTCCCCTATCTTTGTGGGAACACCACCAAAATTAACCCCAAACTTAGAATGATAAACGCCAAAAATGCGAAGATTTTGGCTCTGGGGGTTGCGGGCCTGTTCTCGGTAGCATGCCAACGCGATTTCATAGACCCAACGGATTTGGACATCACGCTTCGACCCGGATTTGCTTTCCCGCTTGGGCAAGTAGATTTGACCATCGGAGATGTGTTCAAACCCGATTCCACCCTTATTTCAACCGATCCAGATGGCCTTTATCGATTGGTGTATAACCAGCCAGGGCTCTTTGACCTTCAAGTTGGAGACATTGTGGAAATCCCCACCCAATCGCCGACTACGTCGTCCTTTTCCATGGGCGTCGTATCGATTCCCAACGTCCAGTTTGGTTCGAACATCCGTTTCGGGAAATTGGTGCGAAACATCACCAATCCTCCGGGAGCGGCAAACTCGATAAAATCTGCGCATGGCAGCAACGGATATATCCCTGCCTTGCCTGTTCAAAATCCAGGGGACTTGGCCGGTGCCAACATAACCACCTTCTCCACAGCCTCTTTTTCGGGAGGGCAGCTGAGCATGAAAATGGTAAACCGCTATCCGGTGGCTATTTCCTCCACGATGGCCATTACCGATGCTCAAGGAAACGAGTTGCTCACTTTTGTTTTCAATAATTTATCGAGCCAAGATTCGGCTATTTCGAATGCCAACTTGGCCGGGAAAACGCTTCCGGGCAACCTCCGTTTCAAACTGAAGAACTTTTCTTCTCCCGGAGCAGGTACTTTGGGAATCCCCTCCACCTACGTCCCCATTGACACCAACGCCCTTTTAAAAGTCAATGTGAGTGGGACCGGGTTGCAGATTTGGAGTGCCACGGCCCAAGTGCAGTCGCAGCAAGTCGTAGACGAATCCCTGGTGGTGGACTTTGGTGCCGCTCAAGGGGTCAAATTGAAAGAGTTGAAACTGCAAAGTGGATCCTTTGACTACAGCTTCAATTCCAGCTTGCCGGAAACCTTGCAGATGCTGCTGGAATTTACCAGCGCAACCATCAACGGTCAGACCGTGCAACAAACCATAACCGTGCCTCCGGGACAAACAACTACGGGAAGTATTGCGCTGTCCAACGCGGTGTTCAATTTGGCTTCTAATCCTGCCCAGCCCTACAACCAATTGCCCATTGCCTACAGTGCTTCCATTGTCTCATCCGGAAATTTGGTGCAACTGGATTCATCGTCTTCTTTGGCGATGAGTTTTACCATGAACGGCATCCAATTTGAGCACCTCAAAGGATTTTTTGGACAAGACACCATCGAAATTGCCTCCGACTCCATCCAGCTGGCCCTTGACGCCATCAACAAACTGGGCGGATCCATCTCCTTTGCCGAACCCTCCATTTCCTTGGACATCGATAACAGCATTGGCCTGCCTTTGACCATGGAATTGGAAATGACGTCTTTCACCAGCAGCGGCCAGGCTTCCGCTTTGAATGCTCCTGCGCTCACGCTGCCCTTCCCTGCGGTCGCGCAAATGGGCCAAACCGTTTCTGGAACCCTCACCATTGACAAAAACAACTCCAATATTGTCAATCTGCTGACCTTGCCCAAAGAAACCTTTTCCTATGGAGGCCGGGTGATTATCAACGCTGACACGGTGGCTACGGGAACCTCCAATTTCGTGACCAACACCTCCGGGATTTCTGGCGATTTGAATATGGAATTGCCGTTCTATTTCCGGGCCAATGGCATTGGTTTTACGGACTCCATTGACCTGGCATCCATGAACATCGATAGCCTCGGTGTAACCGTCAATGGGGCCAAGTTGCACATCGGATCGGTAAGCAGCTTGCCTCTGGGCGTGAATTTGGTCTTGAACTTTTTCGATGCATCCGGTACGCTAACCCACCAAGAAACCATGACCTTGCTCCAAAGCGGGACGGTGAATCCCACTACGGGAATCGTGACCGCTCCTTCGCAGAATACCGCCACTTTGGATTTAGACGCAATCACTGCCGAGAAGGTATTGGGAAGTGCGGTGTGCGAAATCCAAGCGGTGATGGCAACCGCCAACAACGGCACCGTGCCGGTTAAACTCTTAACGACGTCTGCCTTGCGCATCTTATTGGGTATTGAAGTGGATCTGGAATACATCGTACAATGAAAAGGATTCAGATCAATCTTATCGGATTATTTGCAGTAGCTGCACTGTCCGTTCCGGCTTTTTCACAAGAATCGTTGATTTTTGGAATGCGGGGCAATCCGCAAACTTTGGCAATGAACCCAGGGGCTGAGACCCGAATGGCCTTTTATTGGGGCTTGCCCTCAGCGAATAACAATATTCAGTTCACTCGACCACTCTCCGGTTATTTGGGCGATATCAATGCGAATTTTTCTGGATTTACGGCACCTGCCGAACAAATCACCCTGCAACTCGATCAGCATGTAATCGGTCTCGGCATGAAATTCGGGAAGAATGTTCTTTTTTTCGGAGGGCTCAAAAACCAAATCGACGCGAGGGTTGCTTTGGATAACGACTTAGCGCGTTTTGCGTTGAACGGCATGCGGGATGCCCAAGGCAACATCGATCCCAATTACCGAGGGGACTTCAGCGACACAGAGCTCTTGTTTTCCGACCGGCTTACGGCCAGTGCAGGATTGCAGGTAAAAGTGACGAAGAAGTTACGGGTTGGGGCGGCCTTCAATCACACGCGTGTTGTTTCGGATTTGGCACTCCAATTCAATTCCCTGGAGTTCAATTCCACCTCCCTTGCCAACGGTTTGAACGAATTGTCCATTTCTGCTGCAGGCGGGGTGTCGCAATACGGTGTTCTGGACCATTCCATGGGGCAAAAACCGGATGATTTCGCAACCTATTTCGAAGAATTGCCCACGGATCAGTATGCCGAATTGGTAAGGCAGTTGCCTCGTTACAACAGCTTTGATTTTGGGGCAACCTTTCGCCCAATCGATCGGCTGCGGATTACGGGTTCTATTCTTGGTTTAGGCGCTGGTCAGGCATCCAGCCGGGGATTTCAAATAGGGATCAACAATTCCTTGTCGACATCGGGTTTTCAATGGAATGCAGCGGACACGGGTGTGGACCCTTTGGAATCCTTTATCCAAGAGATCCAAGATTCATTGAAAGTAGACCTTGGTCTGGTTGCACCGGCTCCGTTCCAGTTTAAGCCGTACCAAGCCCTTCACGTTGCGGCCTACTTCGACCTTGCCAAATGGCACAGCGTTGGGATCCGGTATTCCCAAGTGGCAAGGCCTTCCATTTCTTATTCGGCTATTGCTGCGGAATACCATGCCAATTTGATGAAAGGGTTGCAGATCTCTGGTGCCTATACCAAATATTTAAGTGGAAGCCAACCCATGTCGGACCAGTTCGCGGTCGCCTTGCAAATGCGCATTTTACCCCCTTTGCAAATACACCTTTCGACCTCGGCCTTTGCCATGTTGCCTTCTTTCGATTTTGCCAGTGCCCAGCCTCTAATCCCGAGCAACCTGGATCGCCTTAACGTGAATATCGGGCTCAATTTGGTGTTTTTTGAACGGAAACCAAAAAGCGAGAGGAAATCCAGGAATAAGGTTGCACAAACAGAAGCACCTGCAGCACCTGCAAAAAAGTAAGAGGGCTTCAAATAAGCCTATTTCGTAGAGCATCCTCGGCACAATGCCGGGGATGCTCTTTTTTATGGGAATTCGTTATAGATACCCGCGAATTGACCGTTTAAACCCTGATAAAAGTCAGGAAAAAAAAGCGTTTTTATTGACTTATCTCATGGATTGCCCCCGGTGGGTCGTGGACCTTTGGTCTATTAAACAATCCCATGAGAAAATACCCTTCCTTCTTTGCAGCCCTCTTGGTGGTGGGCACGCTAACCGGCCAGAACTTGGTTCAGACCCACCATTCCCTGGTGATTCAAGGAACCTCCAACCTGCACGACTGGCAGAGTAAAGCTTCGGTTGTCAAATCGACTGGAACCGCCGTGGTATCCAACGGAGCCGTGGTGGATGTCAAGAATTTTTCTGTGACTGTGCCGGTGAAGAAAATTGAAAGCGGAAAAGACTTAATGGATACTAAAACATGTGCTGCGTTTAACGAGCCCCAAAATCCGACCATCGCCTTTGTGTGCTCCGACGCCCTTGTCAGCGGCTCCCAAGTCACCCTGAAAGGAACCTTAACCATGAACGGGGTGTCGCTGCCGACCACCGTCGTTGCCCAAGGCAAGTGGACCAACGGACAATACACCTTGAATGGCAGCCACACCGTGGACATGACTGCCTTTAAAATGAGACCTCCTGAAGCGGTAATGGGCACCATCAAAGTGGGCCCAAAAGTCACCCTTTTGTTTCAAACCATTTATTCCATTCAAAAACCACAATCATGAAAAACACGCTGAAATTGGGGATCGCTCTTGCGGTCCTTTGTGTGGGCCAAGTGGCTCAAGCACAACAACCGGAAATTCAGTATTTCCGCTACCGCGATGCCCGGGGGTTGAATGTCTTTGAGACCTCCAAAAAGAACACCGTAGCCTACGACGGCATGGCGCTGCGGATTGGAGGCAACTTCACCCAGCAATTCCAAGCACTCCGCCATACGACTGCCAGCCCCATTGACTTGTACAAACTGTCTCCCGGCTTCAACGTGGCTACCGCCAATTTGAACTTTGACATCCAACTGGAAGACGGCATCCGGGTGGCCTTGGAAAACTACATGTCCTCCCGTCACCACAACGAATTTTGGGTAAAAGGCGGCTACATCCAAATGGACAAGTTGCCCATGATTCCCGGTATGGACTGGTTCGACAAGTACCTAACCGTGAAAATTGGCCACTACATGCCCAACTACGGCGACATGCACTTCCGCCGCACAGACAACGGCAACGCCTTGCACAATCCCTTCGTAGGAAACACCCTGATGGATGCGTTCACTACCGAGATTGGCGGAGACCTTCGTTTTGAAAGCGGACCCTTCTTTGCCGTCGCTGGCATGACCGGAGGCCTGATCAGTGGAGACGTCCAAGACAAAGGGTACTTCAAAGCGGCCACCGCCACCGACTCGGTCCAAATCCAAAAAATGCCCTCCTTTTTGGGTAAAATTGGATTCGACAAGCAGTTTGTGGATGACATCCAGGTTCGGCTGACCGCCTCCGCGTACCACAACCCCACCACTTCCCGAAACACCTTGTATGCCGGCGATCGCACCGGATCCCGGTACTACTTGGTGATCGAGCCGGTTATGACCTCTGCTACTCCTCC
>JBILEM010000188.1:0-3405 GCA_044352085.1 Schleiferiaceae bacterium | reverse complement strand
CGGGCAAGCCCGAGTACGAGAAGTGCGTAGAAATCTCCACCAAGGCGTCCATCCGCGAGATGATTGCTCCTGGTGCATTGGCTTTGTTGTCTCCCATTGTCGTTGGATTTGCGTTTGGCCCCGAAGCGTTGGGCGGTCTGCTGGCCGGTATCACAGTAAGCGGCGTCCTGATGGGCATGTTCCAGAACAACGCCGGTGGCGCTTGGGACAACGCCAAGAAAAGCTTTGAAAAAGGTGTAATGATTGACGGTCAGCCGTTCAAGAAAGGTTCAGAGCCGCACAAGGCCGCTGTAACCGGTGACACCGTAGGCGATCCCTTCAAGGACACGTCTGGCCCATCCATGAACATCTTGATCAAGTTGACGTCCATCGTGGCGTTGGTGATTGCTCCGTTTATCAACGAAGGCGCAAACGGACACGGTGCCTCCATGGATTGCCACAAGCCCGGTACCGAAATGCACGCAGGTGCGGAAGGCAAGTCTTGCTGCGCTCCCAAGGGTGCCGCCGGTGACACCACCGAATCGTCCGGTGAGAAGAAAGCGTGCTGCGCAGACGGCGCCAAAAAAGGCATGTCCGAATCCTGCGACCACGGCGACCACGCTGGCGAAGGCCACGGCCACGCCGGGCATTAATTTTACCGAGCAGTTTATAAACAAAAAGGGCGATCTCCGCAGGAGATCGCCCTTTTTTGTTGGCGCCCGAAACGGTTACAGGCTGAGCACGATGAATACCCCCGCAATCAACAGCGTGGACCACAGATTGAGCCAAGCGCCTTTCTGGGCCATGTAGGGCACCGTTAGTCGGCCAGACGCAAACACGACTGCGTTGGGGGGCGTCGCCATAGGCAACATAAAGGCACAACTGGCCCCCACAGTAAGAGGCATCGCCAACGTTTCGAAAGGGATACCCTGCGCCTTGCTGAGTGCCAACACAACCGGCAGCAAAGCACTGACCAGGGCCATGTTGCTTAGGAATTCGGTGGCCCAAACCGCCAAGGCCGTAACAAATAAGATCCAGGCCCACACCGGAAGGTGAAATTGATTGAGCCCGGAAAGGGCATCGAGCCATCCACTCTCCATCATCCCCGATGCCAGCGCCATGCCGCCGCCAAAAAGCAAAAGAATGCCCCATTCGATGCGTTGGGCGTCGGTCCAGTCCAGCAACCGTTGGCCGTGCCGGTCGGAAACGACGAACAAGGCCAACGCTCCCAAGAGTCCAATGTGCTGGTCTTTTATTTTCAGGCCCCAGGGAGAGAGAAGGGGTTCCAAGGCTTGTTGCCCCATCCAAGCAAGGGCCACCGCCAGAAAAATACCTAACATGCGTCGTTCGCCGGAGGACCAGGGCTCTGCGGACGGCCAGGTTACCCCCCGCAAATCCTCGCCTTTGATTCCAGCGCGGAGCGTGAAGTAAGCCAACACGAGCAGGGCCAAGGACAGCGGAAATGCGACGGCGGACCATTCCAAGAACGAGGTCTCCACCCCGAGAACGGAGGAGCGAAACCCGGCGTACACCAAATTCGGAGGGGTTCCAATCAACGTGCCAATTCCACCGATGTTGGCCCCCCAGGCCATTCCAAGCAGTAAACTTCGTTCCAAGGCAATGGACCCGGATGCTTCGGGGTTCCCCGGCATGTGGGTGATCAACGAAAGGGTGAGGGGCAGCATCATAACGGCGGTGGCTGTGTTGCTCATCCACAAACTGAGGACGTAGGTGGCAGCCATCACTCCGGCAAGTACCCATTCGGTTCGGCTTCCTACGCGGCGCAAGATGGACAAGGCCAAACGCCGGTGGAGTCCATGTTTTTCAATCCCCTGAGCCAGAAAGAATCCCCCCATGAACAGAAAAATCAAGGGGTTGCTGTAAGATGAAGCGAGGAGGGTGTCGTCCAGAACTCCGGTCAACCCGAATACAACGAGAGGAAGCAGGGCGGTGGCGGCCAACGGAACAGCCTCGGTAAACCACCACAGCAGCATCCACAGGAGCAACCCAAAGACCGTGTTTTGCGCCGGCGAAAAGGGGGCCAAGTGGGCCAATCCAAAGAGGAGGGCGCCTGCGGCGAGTAATCCGCTTTTGGGCGTAAGTCCCAGGAAATGCTGGGCCATCGGTTAGAACAAACCGTTCAGCTCTCCGTCCACCCGGCTAATGATTTCGCCCAGGTCTTCGGCACTCTCGGGGAAGCGGTTGTTGTCTACGTCGATGATCAGCAACCGGCCCTTGTCGTAGGTGGAAATCCACGCTTCGTAGCGCTCGTTCAGGCGTTGCAAGTAGTCCAGCCGGATGGAGGTTTCGTAGGAACGTCCTCTTTTCTGAATTTGGCCCACCAGGGTAGGCACAGAGGCGCGGAGGTAAATCAAGAGGTCGGGCGCTTGGATAAAGCTGTCCATCAACTCAAACAAGGCGCTGTAGTTGCCAAAGTCCCGCGAGGTCATAAGCCCCATGGCGTGCAGGTTGGGGGCAAAAATGGAAGCGTCTTCGTAGATGGTGCGGTCCTGAATGACATTGCGTCCCTTTTGGCGGATATCAACCACCTGGCGGAAACGGCTATTCAAAAAGTAGATCTGCAAATTGAACGACCACCGCTGCATTTCGGCATAAAAGTCATCCAAATAAGGATTCTCGTCTACGTCTTCAAAATGGGCTTCCCAGTCGTAGTGGCGCGACAAAAGCTGAGTTAGGGTGGTCTTTCCAGACCCAATATTTCCGGCTATGGCAATGTGCATTCTTCAAAGATAAAGGTTATTCTTGGATGCGTTTAGCTAAGTCCAACAAGGAGTCCAAATGGGTTCGGTCGTTCCAAAGCCGCGGAACTTTGTTTTGGCCGCCCAGCTTTCCTTTGGACCGCATCCATTTTTCAAAAAGCCCAGCAGGGGCCTCGTGCAAACGGGGAGGCGCCAGGATAAGGTCGTCCAGCCGTTTGGAGTCGTAGTCGGAATTTACTTCCCGAAGGTGCTGGTCCAGGGTTTGGGTGAAACCGTCCAACGACGACGGGGCTTCGTGAAATTCCACCAACCACTCGTGGCAGCCACTTCCCGCGTCCATGGGGCTTGGGGCGGCCGTGTAATCGACCAAGGTGCATTTCCATTCTGCGCACGCCCGGGCCATTGCCTTTTCTGCATTTTCCAGGATCAGCTCCTCGCCGAAAGCATTGATAAATAGACGGGTGCGTCCCGCAAATGCGATCCGATACGGACGCAGCGACGTAAATCGGACCGTGTCGCCAGGCATGTACCGCCACAACCCACCGGGTGTACTAATAACCACGGCATAGGTTTCGCCCAACTCGACCTCTTCCAATCCGACGGCCTGCGAATCCACCCCGCGGTAGGCCGACATCGGGATAAACTCAAAGTAGATGCCCCGGTGAGGCAGCAAGGCCATTCCGAGGTCCCCCGGCAGGTCTTGCAC
>JBILEM010000187.1:0-3436 GCA_044352085.1 Schleiferiaceae bacterium | reverse complement strand
AGGATTTCCAACTCCGGAGTGACCATGGATTCGTTCACGCCCATGACCACGTTGGGAACACCTTTTCCGGGTGCCGTCAGGAGCACTTTGGCAGCACCCTTGGAGGTCAAGTGGCGGCGCAAGGCGGTTTCGTCCCGAAATGCGCCGGTGTTATCAATCACCAAGGCGTTGTGGATGCCGTAGGCGGTGTAGTCAATTTCTTCCGGACCGCTTGCCGAAATCAAGTGAATGGGTCGTCCATTCACCACCAAGGCTTGGTTTTCCACGTCGGCCTCTACGGTGCCAGGAAATGCACCGTGCACAGAGTCCACGCGGAGCAAGGAGGCGCGCTTTTCAACAGACAACGCATCGCTGCCGCGGGCAACAATGGCGCGCAACCGCAGCTGCTCGCCCTTGCCTTCTTGAGCCAGCAACTCCCGAGCGACCAAACGGCCAATGCGGCCAAATCCGTACAACACCACATCCACGGGCTCGTGTGCATGGTTGGGTTTCGTAAAGGCGGCCAATTTAGCTGCCAAGAAACGGTCGCGTTGCAGGTGGGTGGCACCTTCGCGCTTCCATTCTACCGCCAAACGACCAATGTCAATGCGGGAAGGGGCGAGGTGCATACTACTCAAAGCCTCGGCCATTAAAACGCTTTCTTCTACCTGAATCGGCGCACCAGTCATCACCGCGGCATGGGCATGGGCAGACAAAATCTCGGAAGGCTTCAAATCCAACAACGTTTGCCGGAAGAGAACGATTTCGACGCCTTGGTCGTAAAAAAGGTCGGACACGGCTTTGGTAAAGGCAGCGGCTGCCTTTTCTTTTTCGACGCGTTCGGCCAGGGATTGGGTGTAGTGAGCTGCGGTGCGCATGGCAAGGGTTTTGGTTTTGATGGCGCAAAGGTACGGCGGTACCAAAGGCCATTAAAAAAACGTAAATTAATGATTAACAGGGTGTTAAATTGTGTATTTTACACACAAAGCCCCGTCGGTTTTTCGTGGGAGCGGAGATCCTCCCGTGGCAAGCGCACAAAAAAAGCCGGCCCGCTCGAACGCGCGGACCGACTTTAAGCGCGCCGGTACCCCCGGCGGCTAAGCTCCTATGTGGTTACAACCCAAAGGCGTAAAAATCAGCGGCACCGTCTGGTCGGTATCCTTGCAGCAGAATGCCGTCACCGGGCTTTAGGGGGCCAATAATCTTTTGGACATCTTCCACCGTATTGACCACGGTGTTATTCAGTTTAATCAGAATGAAGCCCGCGGGAACCCCTGCCCGGCGGAGTTTCCCATTTCCGGGATCCACCACCTTCACACCGGCTCGCAGGCCCAATGTGCGCTTTTCTTCCGCAGAAAGCGGCTCAAAACGCGCCCCTAAGGAGCTCACGGACAGGGTTCCTTCCTTTTTAATCAATTCGGTATTGCCATCGCGGTTGCGCAAGGTCAATTCAAAATCTTTGGATTTCCCATCCCTAATAACGGTGACGGATAACTTGTCGCCGGGGCGTTTGGCGCCGACCACTTCCAGCAACTCGTTCATCCGCTTCACCGTTTTACTGCCCGCGCGTACCACTACGTCACCCCGTTGGAGTCCGGCCTTCTCCGCCGCTCCACCGGGCACCACGTCGGTGATATACGCCCCTTGCGAAACGCTTAAACTCATTTCCTTGGTCAATTCGGAGGTAATGTCAGAAAGACTAACTCCCAAATACGCGCGTTGAACGACTCCGTAGCGGGTCAAGTCGTCTACGACTTTGCTGACAATGTTGACAGGAACGGCAAAGGAATAGCCTTCGTAGCTGCCCGTGCGGGTGGAAATAGCCGTATTGATGCCGATTAGTTCGCCTTGGGTGTTGATCAATGCTCCGCCCGAGTTGCCCGGATTGACGGCCGCGTCGGTTTGAATAAAGGCCTCAATGGCGCTCTGGTTGTCGATGATGTTGATACTGCGTCCTTTTGCGCTAATAATGCCGGCAGTAACGGTGGAGGTCAAATTGAAGGGGTTTCCCACGGCCATGACCCATTCTCCCAGCCGAAGCAGGTCCGAATTGCCAAACGAAATGGGCTGGAGGTTATCGGCTTTTATTTTCAATACCGCCAAGTCCGTGGTGGGATCGGTGCCCACCACTTCCGCTACAAATTCGCGGTTGTCGTTGAGCGAAACCTTGACCTCTTTGGCTTTGTCGATGACGTGGTTGTTGGTCACAATGTAGCCCTCCTTCGACAAGATGACCCCCGAACCGCTCCCTTGAACAATCCTCGGGGTCATCTGCGGGGCTTGTTCGCCAAAACCAAAGAAAAAGTCGCGAAAAGGGTTGAAATAGTACCCTTGTTCCACCGATGTTTTTACGTGGACTACGGAGTTGACAGCACTTTCAGCAGCTGCCGAAAAATCCGTCGAACCCGCTATACCAGGCACGTCGGCCACCAAACGGGTAGGGGGGGCAATCGGTTGCCAACCCGACGCCGTCAAAGATTCCAAACCACGGGATGCGCCAAAGGCCAAAAGACCTCCGACCAAACCCAATCCCAGGGGGAGCCAATTTTTCTTTTCCATGGAAATCATCAGAATGTTTAGAATTCAAATTTCGTCGTCTGGTATTTCAAAAACGGTGCCAACACGTACCTTTAACCCATGGGCTATTCCTTTGTCAAATACCACGGAACCGGCAATGATTTTGTGCTTTTGCATGATTTTCAAGGCCTTTTCCCGGAGCACGACGCGGCGTTAATCGCCCAGATGTGCGACCGCCATTTTGGCATAGGGGCTGACGGACTGATGCTACTGCGCGCACCCGTGGGTGCAGGTCAGTCGTTTTCCCTGCTTTACTTCAACGCCGACGGGGCCCTTGGTTCTTTGTGCGGCAACGGATCGCGATGTGCGGTTGCGTATGCACGCGCTTTGAATTTATTCAAGGGACAGGTTGTCGCTTTTCAGGCAGCCGACGGCGAACGCACCGCATTTTTGGAGGTAGACGGTCTTGTACGGATCCGGATGGCCGATGCCCCGTACCCCGTTTCCGCACACGGCGGTTATTTTGTGGATACCGGGTCTCCCCATTGGGTGGGATTGGCCCAGGACCTGGACCGGTTGGATGTGCGCGCTGAAGGCCGACGCATTCGCTACGAGGTGTACGGCGGACCCGGCGTCAATGCCAATTTTTTGGAACAAGACGACCGTGGCCACTGGCACATCCGAACGTACGAGCGGGGGGTAGAGGACGAGACCCTCAGCTGCGGCACTGGAGCGACTGCTGCGGCCCTGGTGCTTGCGGTATTGAAGAAAACCGATTCTCACTGGGTTACCCTGCACACGCGTGGCGGATTGCTCAGGGTGCGTGCTGAAAGCGTCCCTGGGGGATTTTCCGGCATTGAGTTGGTGGGGCCTGCGGAACACGTATTTGAAGGAACATGGCCTACCCGGTAAACGGCCCCATCCGCCTGAGGCTTCCCGA
>JBILEM010000186.1:0-3437 GCA_044352085.1 Schleiferiaceae bacterium | reverse complement strand
AAAAACCACTTCCACACGGTCTGTCGCAAACGGATCCAGGTTGATCACATTTTGAATGTTGCCGCTGCGGAAGATGGCCGTGTTCATGCGGACGCCGTCTACCGTGTACACCAATCGGTTGGTCGCAAAACCCCGGATCATGGGGCTTCCCCCGCCCTGCTGGCTCTTCTGAATAAATACCTTGCCCGACATTCCCAAGAGGTCTGCAGCGGTTTGCGGCTGGAACTGCCCAATAAGCTTTCGCGACACCACGTCGATTTGGGAAGGAACGTGATTCAGGGCCTGGCTCCACCGGGAACCGGCTACCACCACTTCCTCCAACTCCGTTCCTGTGCTGTCAGACACCGCCGACGCCTTTTGGGCCCACAAAACCGAAAAAGGAAGCAGCAAAAAGAGACCCACCCAAAAAAGCGTACCCCGGTCCAAACTGCCCGCACCGCTCCCTCCGGGAGACGGCGACAAAGTGGAACTTGGGGAGAACCCAGGCCCTTTGCGGAACGTATCTTTGGGACGTAAATACACGTTAATGCTCGGATAATCGGAGAGGTTTCACAATCGGTCAGAAGGTCGGGGGTGCAAACATCTTAAGAAAGAAGCGAAAAACAAGACATCAAGGCTTGGTTTTTGCAGCAATTCGGGAATAAGCAAAAATCAGTCCACTCTTTCCATGTCCCCTTACGTTTCTACCGGCCTGGACGGCCTCCCTGGCCCCACCATCGTTATTCTGGGAGGCGGGTTCGCCGGAATTACCCTGGTGCAAAAGCTTGCCCGGCAAGCCGTCAAGGTCCTGTTGATTGACCAAAACAACTTCCACACCTTCCAGCCGCTGTTGTACCAAGTGGCCACCGGTTCGTTGGCGCCCGACAACATCGGCTTTCCTTTCCGGCGGAAAATTGCCAAAATGCCCAACGTGGCCTTCCGCAAGGCCCAGGTGCTTTCCGTAAACACAGACGCCAAAAACGTGGCAACCGACCAGGGCGTATTCCAGTACGACTACTTGGTGGTAGCCACCGGCTCCCAGACCAACTTTTTTGGCAACGCGGCCTTGGAGAAAAATTCCTTGCAGCTCAAATCCATTTCCCAGGCCCTGGACATCCGGTCGGACTTCTTGCAGGAATTTGAGGACGCCCTCTACCTCCAGGACGACGATCGGCAGTCGGCTTTGAACTTCATCATCGTAGGGGGAGGACCCACGGGGGTGGAAGTGGCGGGGGCCCTGGCAGAAATTCGGCAAAACATCCTCCGGGTCGAATACAAGGAGGTGGATGCTTCCCTGATGCAAATTACCCTGATTGAAGCCGGGCCGCGCGTTCTGGCCAGTTTTTCGCCCAAATCTTCCGACGTTGCCCAAAACTACCTGGCCTCCATGGGGGTGCAGCTGCGGTTGGGACAGCGGGTATTGGACTACGACGGAGACGTGGTGAAGCTTTCCACCGGCGAATCCCTGCGCTCGCGCACCGTGATTTGGTCCGCGGGGGTGAAAGGGTCTGCGGTGCCCGGCCTGCCGGCGGTATCGTACACCGGAAACAACCGGTTGCAGGTAGACGAATTCCTGCGCGTGCAGGGCGTGTCGGACGTTTTTGCCGTGGGCGACGTGGCGTCGGTCGGGGCCAAAGGCCATCCGATGGTGGCTCCCGTTGCCATCCAGCAGGCGGAACTGCTTGCGCAAAACGTGCTCAAAATGGTTCAGAACAACGTGGAATTGCGGCCTTTCTCCTACGTCGACAAAGGAAACATGGCCACCATTGGGCGGAACAAAGCCGTCGTGGAAGTGGGGCGGTTGCGCTTCCAAGGGTTGGTGGCCTGGTACATTTGGATGGCGGTTCACCTGGTTTCCCTCATCGGATTCAAGAACCGGTTGGTGGTTTTGTTCAACTGGGGCATGAAGTACTTTTCCCACAAGAACATCATCCGCTTGATTGTTCGACCGCCCAGCCACGGACGAGGCACAACGGCGTCCTAAGTGCCTCCGGCCGCGTCCTAAGCGGGTTTTGCGGCCCATTGCGGGCCCCATTGCGGACCCCATTGCGGAACATTTTCCCCTCGCCGGGCTCGAGGACCGGGTGCTTTTTGACCTCCCCGGGCGCCGGAATATCCCCACAACCGCCCCAACCGCCAATCCCCGCCCGGACTCCCCAAAAATAATTGACGTACCTTTGCACCATTCATCCCGCTGGCCCGGTGTCAATGCCTTAAAAAGGACCGCGCAGCATCAGGAATTCAACAACCTCCGATATTCCGCCGATTGACCGGCTTGTCTTCATCTCCATCTTTTGTCAACATTTAACGAACTCGGCCTGGCTGCTCCTCTGTTGGAGGCCCTGGCCCAAGAAGGGTACACCACCCCAACCCCCATCCAAGCCCAAAGCATCCCGCCCGCTCTAGAGGGCAGAGACCTGCTGGGCACGGCGCAAACCGGAACCGGAAAAACCGCCGCCTTCACCCTTCCCATTTTGCAGCACCTGATGCACGTCCCGGAATCCCGCGGACCGCGTCCCATTCGCGTGCTTATTCTGACGCCCACCCGGGAGTTGGCCTTGCAAATCGACGAGAGCATTGCCGCCTACGGGCGCAACCTCCAGCTGCGGCACACCGTCATTTTTGGCGGAGTGGGCCAACAGCCCCAGGTCAATGCCCTGCGCCAAGGCGCGGATTTCGTGACCGCCACCCCCGGCCGCTTGCTGGACCTTATGAGCCAAGGCTACGTGGACCTGCGCCACCTCACGCACTTTGTGCTGGACGAGGCAGACCGCATGCTGGACATGGGCTTTATCCACGACGTCAAGAAGGTCATTGCCAAACTGCCCGCCAAACGCCAAACGATGTTTTTCTCGGCGACCATGCCCGCGGAAGTGGTTAAGCTCTCCGACGTGCTGCTGGACCGGCCGGTTCGGGTATCCGTGGCCCCCGTGTCCTCCACGGCCGAAAAAGTTTCCCAAACCATCTACAAGGTGGACCAAAAAGGCAAGCGCTTTTTGCTGCGCCACCTGCTGAACGACGTGGCCCCTGAGGTGCCGTCGGTCTTGGTCTTCACCCGCACCAAGCACGGCGCGGACAAGGTGGTCAAAGATTTGGTCAAAAACGGTGTTACCGCACAGGCCATTCACGGCAACAAGAGCCAGTCCGCCCGCCAAAATGCCCTGGGCAATTTCAAGAACCGCACCACCCGGGTGTTGGTAGCCACGGACATTGCCGCACGCGGCATCGACATCGACGAGCTTACGCACGTGATCAATTTTGAGATTCCGAACATCCCCGAAACGTACGTGCACCGCATTGGTCGGACCGGACGCGCGGGAAACAGCGGGGTAGCTTGGTCGTTTGTGGACCGGGAGGAACTGCCGTTTTTGAAGGACATCCAAAAGCTGATTCGCCAAGACATTCCGGTGGATAGCACGCACCCGTACCAACCGGGAGCAGTGTTGCCGGAAGAAGCC
>JBILEM010000248.1:0-3438 GCA_044352085.1 Schleiferiaceae bacterium | reverse complement strand
ATCTTTGTTTGGATGCTTCCATGTGTTGTGGGTGAACGCGGGAGGGGGGTCGGATGTTTCGATTTTGGATCAAGAGAGCACAGAATCTCAGTTGCGGGGGTGTCGTTGGAGTCAGATAGAGCGCAATTTGGTCTCGCAAAAACGTTGATTTTCAGTTAACTCCGACCCAAAAAAAAGGGGTACCTTTGCACCTCTTTTAAAACACCCCCCTCATGGAGCAATCGGGCCTTCGGAATATCGCGATCATTGCACACGTCGACCATGGCAAGACAACCTTGGTAGATAAGATTCTTCACTTTTGCCAATTGTTTCGCGAGAACCAGTCGACCGGTGAACTGATTTTGGACAACAACGACCTCGAGCGTGAGCGCGGCATTACCATTTTGTCTAAGAACGTCAGCGTCGTTTACAAAGGAGTTAAAATCAACATCATTGACACCCCAGGCCACGCGGATTTCGGTGGCGAAGTGGAGCGTGTTTTGAATATGGCCGACGGCGTTTTGTTGTTGGTGGATGCTTTTGAAGGCCCCATGCCCCAAACGCGTTTTGTTCTTCAAAAGGCTTTGCAAATGGGATTGAAGCCCTTGGTGGTTGTGAACAAAGTGGACAAGCCCAATTGCGACCCCGAGCAGGCCCACGAAATGGTTTTTGACCTCATGTTCAACTTGGACGCGACCGAGGAACAGTTAGACTTCCCAACCGTTTACGGTTCCGCCAAGCACAATTGGATGGGTCCGGATTGGAAGCACCAAACCGAAGATATTTCTTACCTGTTGGACCAAGTTTTGGAGCACGTCCCTGCTCCCAAGGTCGAGGAGGGTACGCCCCAATTGTTGATTACCTCTTTGGATTTCAGCAATTACACCGGCCGTATTGCGATTGGTCGTTTGCAACGCGGTACCATCCGCGAGAACATGCCGGTTAGTTTGGTCAAGCGCGACGGTTCCGTCGTGCGCAGCCGGATCAAAGAGTTGTATGTTTTTGACGGACTGGGCCGTACCAAGGTCCCGCAGGTAATGGCCGGCGATTTGTGCGCAGTCAATGGCGTTGAGGGTTTTGAAATTGGGGACACCGTCGCGGATTTTGAGAATCCCGAAGGATTGCCCACGATCGATATCGACGAGCCCACCATGAGCATGGTGTTCACCATCAACGACTCTCCGTTCTACGGTCAGGAAGGCAAGCTTGTGACTTCAAGGCACTTGAAAGAGCGTTTGGAGCGTGAGTTGGAACGGAACTTGGCTCTTCGCGTAATGGAAACCGATAAGGCGGACACGTTCAAAGTCTTCGGCCGGGGCGTTTTGCACCTGTCGATTTTGATTGAGACCATGCGCCGCGAGGGCTTTGAATTGCAGATTGGACAGCCTCAGGTAATTTTCCGCGAGGTCGACGGCGTGCAGTGTGAGCCGATCGAAGAATTGGTGATTGACGTTCCGGAGACCGGTTCGGGCTCTGCCATCGAGTTGGTTACCCAGCGCAAAGGCGAAATGATCAACATGGTACCGAAAGGCGAGCGGATGATTTTGACCTTTAAAGTTCCTTCCCGTGGATTGATCGGACTGCGGAACAACTTGCTTACGGCCACAGCTGGTGAGGCTATCATGAACCACCGGTTGGTCGGTTTTGAGCCCTACCGCGGCGAGATGCCTTCCCGCATCAACGGTTCCTTGATTTGCTCCGAGCCCGGAGAATCCATTGCCTACTCCATTGACCGCCTGCAAGACCGTGGATTCTTCTTCATCGATCCAGGAGAAAAAATCTACACAGGCCAAGTGATTGGCGAGCACACCCGCGGCAACGATTTGGTGATCAATGTGACCAAAGCCAAGCAGTTGACAAACATGCGCGCATCGGGTACCGACGACAAAATGCGGATTGCTCCAGCAAAGAAATTCAGTTTGGAAGAGGCATTGGAATACATCCAAGGCGACGAATACGTGGAGTTGACTCCCAAAAGCATTCGTTTGCGTAAGATTTATTTGAACGAAAACGACCGCAAGCGGTACGGTTCGAAAAACTAATTGATTTGCATAAAATTAAAAGGCCGCCTCGCAAGAGGCGGCCTTTTTTTGTGCAGGAGGGGCAGGTTTATACGTTTACAAACGTTTAGAACCGACTACCGGAGAAAGTCGGGTGGAACTTTGCTCCATGCAAACCGAAATCCACTCCCGAGGCAGTCCTTCCGTTAATGGGCATCGAGCCAGTTGGCCCCTTTTCCTACTTCCACGACCAGCGGGACAGCGAGGGAATAGGCGTGTTCCATTTCGTGTTTGATGATGGGAATCAAGGCATCCAATTCGTCGTTGAAGGCATCAAAAACCAATTCGTCGTGCACCTGCAAGACCATTGGGCTTCGCAGCCCTTCGTTGGCGAGTCGTTGGTTCAGATTGACCATCGCCAATTTGACGATATCTGCGGCTGTTCCTTGAATGGGGGCATTGACGGCATTGCGTTCGGCATGCCCGCGCATTACTTGGTTGCGGGAATCAATGTCTTTGAGGTACCGGCGTCTGCCCAATAAGGTTTCTACGTATCCTTTGCTCCGTGCTTGTGCCACTTGGTGGTCCATGTAGCTTTTGATGCCGGGATAGGTATGGAAGTATTGCTCAATGAGGTCTTTGGCTTCGGTTCGGCTCAGGGCCGTTTGCTGGGACAAGCCAAAAGCACTTACGCCGTAAATAATGCCGAAGTTGACCGTCTTTGCGTTGGAGCGTTGCTCTTTCGTTACGGATTCCAGCGGTACGTTAAACACCTTGGATGCCGTGGCGGTGTGGATGTCGACACCGGCCTGGAACGCTTCAATCATAGCAGGATCACCGGAAAGGGCCGCGATGATTCGCAGTTCAATCTGGGAGTAGTCCGCAGAAACCAGCGTCCGGTCCGCTCCACCCGCCACAAACATTCCGCGTATTTTCCGTCCGCGTTCGGTTCGGATGGGAATGTTTTGCAGGTTGGGATTGGTCGAGGAGAGGCGTCCTGTGGCGGCTACGGTTTGGTTGAAGGTGGTGTGAATGCGGTTTGTAATGGGATCAATTAATTGCGGTAAAGCGTCCACGTAGGTGCTTTTGAGTTTGCCTACTTGTCTCCATTCCAACAGTTTGTCTACAATGGGATGGGTGGAGCGAAGGTCTTCGAGGATTTCCTCGCCGGTGGCGTACTGTCCGGTTTTAGTCTTCTTGATTTTGCCTTTGCCTATTTGCAGACGTTCGAAGAGGATTTCGCCCAATTGCCGGGGGGATGCCAAGTTGAAGGAGACGCCAGCCAATTCAAGCACTTCGCGCTCCAGTTGGGCCAATTCGGAACCTAAGAAATCGGAATAGGATTTCAACGCGCCGCGATCCACGGCAATGCCTTGGTTCTCCATTCCGGCAAGGACGGGAACCAGGGGCGTCTCAATTTGCCGAAAAACAGCGTCCACCCCGGTTGCAATGAGTTTGG
>JBILEM010000185.1:0-3444 GCA_044352085.1 Schleiferiaceae bacterium | reverse complement strand
GCAGTGCTTTTCATTACGGCATCAACCGAAAATTAATGGGTTCCGTGGATTCGGTTGCATGGAAAGACGTGGCACTCTTTGAAACCAACCGACCTCTTCCCTCCAACACCTCCTTGCGCGTGGCGTCCACTACCGTTCTACTGGTAGCCGATGTCGCTTTGGGAATCATCTGTTTTACCGTGGAAAAAGCTTGCTTTGGCTCTTGCCCGACCTTTTACTTGGACGATGATGGGGCCAACGACGTACGGACCGCAGACGCCGAAGGCTTTTCCAATGCGCTGATGCCCTCCATGGCCTATGAGGATACCGACTACATGGGCGTCCGAACCATGAAAGATGGGAAACTGCAAATAACCGTCAAGAACGAAGCCATGGAAACCCACGT
Organism: Schleiferiaceae bacterium; assembly: GCA_044352085.1. Classification (GTDB taxonomy): domain Bacteria; phylum Bacteroidota; class Bacteroidia; order Flavobacteriales; family Schleiferiaceae; genus CAMDTE01. Next base: position 3,059 of record JBILEM010000185.1, on the reverse strand, counting down.
CATCCAAGGCTTGCGGGTAGCTGCAGTGCCCGTTGCCGAGGGGCAAGTAGCCCTACAAGGGACCGACGGCCAATTCTACCTAAGCGACCATTCCTTGCCTCTGGCTTGCGCCCACGGACCCGAAGGCGACCTTCGGGCAGCCCTCCTCGCCAAAGATGGCGTGGAACGCCACCGCCCAACTGACCCCACCAACCTGGCCACTAAGGAAGAACTGGAATTCGAGTTCGACCTTCCCACTACCGACCAACCGCTGGGCCTCACGGTCGCTTTTCGCCAGTCCTTTGTGACAACCTTCCTGATGTACAGCGCCATCGGCTATTTGGGAACGGACTATGTTCACCAACTGGCACGCGCCGAAAGTGCAGATAACACGTTGAACCCTTTGTCATTCCAATCGGGCATTGGCAAAGTATTGGGCGGTTTGGAAGTAGAGGTTTGGGATGCCACAAACAGCAGGTGGCAGTATGTAGACCGGTTCCACGAAACGGGCCCCATTGCTACCAACACGCTAACCCTTCCCTTGCCAGACTTGGCCTTTGGCGATCGACTGAAAATCCGCATCCGGGCTGCACAAGGTTCTTGGCGTTTGGACCAAATAGCCGTTCATGTTTTGAGTGCCCCGGTCACGCCCATCTCCCTGGAAGCGAAAACAGACCCTACCGGTGATGAAGCGAACCCTACTGCCGAGGGCGGCGCACGGGTGAACCAGCCGGGCACCCAGTACATACAAGGCTTTGAGGGGGAGGTGCCGGATGGACCTGCCGCTTTGTTTTTGGCTTCCAAAGGGTACTACTTGGAGTGGTCCCGCCAAAGCTGGTTGGGGTATGAAAACCGATCCAAACTGGGCCGCATGGTTTACGCGCCCGAACGCTACCTCCGGGAAGTCGCCCCGGAGTTCAAAGCCATTGAGGCCGCTATGGAAGAAGTGTTTTGGTCCACCAAGCAGTTTAACAACCCCTTGAATCTGAGCCATGGAAACTAAGTTTTATTCCTTTCGGTCTGGTTTTATTCCTGCTTGCGTCGGCATTGCCTTTTTTGCGGTTTTGGGCGGTTGCATCCCCTCCCGAGAGGTCTTGGCGTACAAGGAGCTTCCTTTGCACAACCAAGTACAAGCATCCAGCCACGGTGCCATGGCGATTGTAGAGGGATTTTCCTACGAAACGACTATTGGGGAACTCATTGCCATTGACGCGGAACGGGTGTACATCCTCCAAGACAATGCAAAATCGGCAGTGGCGGGGCAGCCGCGTTCCTTGAAACGGATCAAGCGCTCGGAAATTGCTCAAATGGATTTGATTTTTGCCCGAAATCCTGACGGGGTTCAAGGGATTGGCACACTGGCCTACATCACGTTGCCAAGCCATCTGTTGTATGCCTTTTTAACGGTTCCTTTCAATATTGTGTGGATGAAAGCCACCGCCTCATACGACCGCGGTGCCTTTCGGCTCAATGACATCACGATCGACGATGCCAAAAAATTCGCCCGTTTTCCCCAAGGATTGCCTACTGGAACGACTTTTGAAGAACTGAAGAAGATCCTTTAGAGGGCCACTCGCCAACGACCGTTAACGGAATAGAAAAACGGGTATTTGTATGCGAAGTTGCGGATCTAAAGCCTTTTGGCCTTGATTGCTTCTACCACGCTTGGATCCAGCAAGGTGGTGGTATCCCCGAATTGCGTCTCCTCCCCTTCCGCGATTTTTCGCAAAATCCGGCGCATGATTTTGCCCGAACGGGTTTTGGGCAGACCGTCGACAAATTGAATTTTGTCGGGCTTGGCCAACGGTCCAATGATGCGGGAAACCGTTAGGTGAATGTCCTGGCGGGTAAGGCCTTCGTCCTCGTGGATGCCGTTGAAGTGCACAAAGGCATAAATTCCTTGGCCCTTGACGTCGTGCGGATAGCCCACTACGGCACTTTCCACCACCCCGGTGTGCCGGTTGATGGCGTTTTCCACTTCCGCGGTGCCAATGCGGTGGCCGGAAACATTGAGAACGTCGTCCACCCGGCCGGTGATGCGGTAGCGGCCTTCGCTGTCTCGAAGGCAGCCGTCTCCGGTAAAGTACAGGTCTGGATAGGTGGAAAAATACGTTTGGCGGCACCGTTCGTGGTCGCCGTAGGTGGTGCGCAGCATGCCCGGCCAGGGGAACCGGATGCACAAATTGCCGGAGCCCTCCCCCAGGACCTCGTTGCCGGCTTCGTCCACCAAAACCGGTTGAATGCCGGGCAGCGGAAAGGTGGCGTACGTTGGTTTTCCTGGGGTAACACCGGCTAGGTTGCTAATCAGAATTCCGCCGGTTTCGGTTTGCCACCACGTATCCACAATGGGACAAGTGCCCCGACCAATGTTGTCGTCGTACCAATGCCAGGCCTCTTGGTTGATGGGTTCTCCCACGGTTCCCAAGACCTTCAGCGTGTCCAAGCGTTTGCCCTCCAAAGGGGACGTACCAAACGCCATAAGGCTGCGGATGGCAGTTGGCGCTGTGTACAGCAGATTGACACTGTGCTTGTCCACCACGTCCCAGAGGCGACCGGCGTCGGGCCAGGTGGGAATGCCTTCAAACATCACGGTGGTGGCTCCTGCACTTAGCGGGCCGTAGAGCAAGTAGGTATGGCCGGTGATCCACCCGATGTCTGCGGTACAAAAGTGCACCCAGCCCGGTTGGACCTGGAAGACGTTTACAAAGGTGTAGGTGGCCCAAACCAAATACCCCGCGCAGGTATGAACGACGCCTTTGGGCTTACCGGTGGACCCGGATGTGTATAAAATGAAGAGCAAGTCCTCGGCGGCCATTTCTTCGGCCGGAAAAAACGGATTTCCTTGGCCCTCCACACACTGGACTTCGTCGGTCCACCAGGAATCCCGGCCTTTGAGCATGGAAACCGGTTGGTGGGCATGGTTGAGTACCAGGACCTTGCGAACGGACGGGCACGCCACCAAGGCATCGTCGATAACGCTTTTTAGGGGAATGACCTTGGACCCGCGAAAGGCGGCGTCTTGGGTGATCACTGCGGACGCTTGGGCATCTTGGATGCGGTCGGCAATGGCCTGGGCGGAA
>JBILEM010000184.1:0-3469 GCA_044352085.1 Schleiferiaceae bacterium | reverse complement strand
GATGCGGACGACCGCGTGGTGGGGGGTGTTGCCAGCGGCTTGGCCGCCTACTTTGAGGTGGACCCGGTAGTGGTTCGTCTTTTGTGGGCGGCGTCCATCTTCTTGGGCGGTCTGGGCGTTTGGTTGTACCTGATCATGTGGGTAGTGGTACCGCCGGCGCGGACTACTGCGGATCGACTCCGCATGCGCGGCGAAAAAGTGAACTGGAAAAACATCCAAAAAACGGTCGAGGATGAGCTTAACGGGGTGGCCGATCGGGTGGACCGGTTTGCACGCGGCGAAAAGATGGGCAGATCACAGGGTGCCCGCGTGGCCAATGAAATTGTTCAAACTACCGGGCAGGTTTTGGTCTATATCCTCAAGTTTGTCGCCAAGTTTATTGGCGGTCTGTTCATTGGGCTGAGCATTGCCGCGGGCATTGGCTTAACGGTGGTTACTTTCGGACGCGGCCTCACCTTCAACGGTGCTGTGATTGAGCCGGAACAGCTTGGAACTTTCTTGGACGTTTTTGCCCCTGACGGGTTGACCAGCTCCACGATTATCTTGTTGATTTTGATGCTTTTGCTTGGCCCTGTGGTTGGCATATTCACCGTCGGGGCACGGATTTTGTTCGGCTTGCCATGGCGGCACAAAGGGCTGCGTTTGGCCGGACTGGTGGCGACCATCGTCAGTGTGGTTGCCGTTGTGGTGGCGTCTTTTTGGGGGGTTCGAACCGCCCACGAATTCGAAGAAGAATCCATTGTAACCGAGAACCAAACGTTGCCCGATGGAAGAACAAACTGGCGCGTAGTCACCCACTTTGCCCCCATCGATGAGGCCGAAGCACGCCTCCATTTTGACGACGAAGAGTCCGACGGGGAGTGGATTTTCACCCAAAATCAGCTTTACACCAACTTGGTGGATTTCACCGTAGAATCGGCTTCCGGCTCCCAGGCTTACCTGGTGGTGGAACGCATTGCCCACGGCGCAAGCGGTCGGGTTGCTCGTGAACGGGCGCAAAAAATCGACTACAAACTGGATGCGCGGCCAGACGGAACGCTGGACCTAAATGCCCTGGTGGGAATAGATCGGGCCGATAAATTCCGCGGACAACGGGTGAAAGTCACGCTGTACTTGCCCGTAGGACACACGGTTTACTTGGACCCCTCAACCATGGACGTGCTGGACAACGTTCCCAACCTAGAGAACACGTACGACCACGACATGGTCGGTTTGACCTGGACCATGACCGAGGGAGGCCTCACCCAGTTTTCAAACCGATCGGCTCCGGCTCCATCGGAATCCAAGGTGTATTGATGCATCTGCAGTCATGCGGTTTTTGGACCTTTTTCAAGCCTCGGTATGGACAAGTTGTCAAAAATCAAAGTCTTTTGCAACCTTGGGGCCTCTGCGTGCATCTAATAAGTTCGTGCATCTTAAAAATCAGTAGTTAAACCGCTCTCGCTGTGAATAATCGACCCTTTGTCCTTCTTTTTGTTTCGCTTCTGCTGGTTCCTACCGTTTTGCTTGCCCAAAGTCGGTACACGGTAACCCTGCATCCCACCGCGCATTTTGCCTCGGTACAGCACGATTTTGGGGCCGCTAGCACGGCGTCGACCCCGAAAGGGAAGGAGACCATCTACCAATTTCCTACGACGGTTCCGGGAACCTACGCCACGTTGGATTATGGCCGGTTCATTGAAGAATTTGCCGCTTTCGATGCCTCTGGCAAAAAATTGCGGTGCCGCCGGGAGGGGAACAATGCTTGGAAGATTGGCGGCGAACCCTCTCGGGTAACGTACCAGGTTCAGAGCATCATGGAAGAAAAGGTCCGGAAAAATAAAATATTTGAGCCGGCGAGTGCCTATTTCCACCCGCAGACCGGCGCTGTTATCAACGGGGGCGCGGTTTTTGGCTTTGTGCCTGGCCACGTAGCCGATTCCGCCGTGGTCGAAATCTTGCACCCCGGGACGTGGTGGGCCAGTTCGTCGCTCCCTCGTGTAGCTTCGAATTCCGACCGGCTTGTGCGAGCCGCTGCCCTTGAACCTGCCCGTGCTACGGAAAGCTTCTTGGAAAACCGTCCTGCCGAAGGGCCCGCCACGCGGTCTACGGTATTTGGAGCTTCCAATTACCACGCATTGATCGACAATCCAATGCTCGTTGCTCCGGCGGATACCGCCGGCTTCTGGGTAAACAACACGCGCGTTACGGTTGCTTGCTTGGACTTTCAAGGCAAAAAACGGGCAGCGCATTTCAAATCGCTTTTGGAAGCTGATTTGCAGGCTGTTGCGAAGTTCATGCCGGTCTTGCCCGTGGATCGCTATACGTTTTTGATTACGGTGGCAGACTTCCGCGAAGCCGGCCAGGTGATTCAAGACATGCAGCAGGGGAACGTTCGGCCCTTTGCTTTGATCAAGACCTTGCTGCTCCTAAAAGACCAAGGATTGGGCGCTTTGGAGCACAACACGTCGTCCCTGTATTTTTTGGGGGATTTTGGCGTGGATCTGCCGGATCTGAATTTGGACGGCCAGCTGGCCTCCTCTGCGGTGCACGAATTCATGCACATCGTAACTCCTTTGGGCCTGCACGCACCCGCCATCCACGATTTCAACTACGCCAACCCGACCATGTCTCAGCACCTGTGGCTGTACGAGGGGGTGACCGAATATTTTTCGCATCTGATTCGGCTCCAAGGCGGACGGGTGACCGTAGACGCGTTTTTGGATGAGATGGAAGGGAAAATTCGCTCAGGAGAGCGTTTCCCGTACGCGCGTATGTCCTTTGCCGAAATGAGTACAAACGTTTTGGAGAAGGGCTACAAAGAGCAATACGGGCATGTTTACGACCGGGGCGCAGTTTTGGCTTGGCTTCTCGACGCCGAAATTCGCCGCCTGACCAACGACTCCAAAACCCTGGCCGACGTTATTCTGGATCTCCATGCCCAGTACGGACCCAAACGACCTTTTGACGAAGCCGGTTTCTACGACGCCTTTGCCGCGGCCTCGCATCCCGAAATCCGATCTTTCTTTGCCCAATACATCGAGGGCCGGCAGGCGCTCCCGTACCGGGAAATCCTTCAACCGCTTGGAGTTACCTACCGAGATACCGTGGAGGTCGTTCGGATTGTATCCCCGTTGGACCGGCGTAAAAACGACATCCGTATGCTCCCTGCTTCCTCCTCCGGCCACCGTACCGTCAAAAAAGTGGGTAAAAAGAACTGGTCTTCGTTGCAAGAAGGGGATATCGTACATGCCGGCGAGTTGGCCGAGGCCCTGAAGGCCGCATCGGATACCATCGTTTACATTCCGGTTATGCGCAACGGAAAAGCGGACATGATTCCCTTCCCGGTTCGGAAAGAAACGTCCAACCTGTACCGCCAATTGGACGGCTACGGGATGAACCCGGAACTGCCTGTGGATCCAGCCGCTTTGTTCCGGTGGAGCATGTTCACCCAAGGCGCGCTCAAGCGCACTTTTTCCACCGAACCGAT
>JBILEM010000010.1:0-12111 GCA_044352085.1 Schleiferiaceae bacterium | reverse complement strand
GGGGGTATGTTGATAAAATTTAATTTTTCAAGGATCTGGGTCGGTTTTTTCGTCTAATTTTGACGAAAATTAAAACTGCTATGGCAACCGTTCGTTTTTTAGGCCTGACCGAGACCCTCCACCGCAAGCCCATTGAGTTTACTCCTCCGTTCCGAAAGTCTTCGGAATACTTTGGTTCCAACGTCTTCAACGACAAGGCCATGCTGGAGTTTTTGACCAAGGATGCGTTTGTTGCTGTTAAGAGCGCCATGGAGCACGGCACCAAGATCGACCGTGCCATGGCGGACCAGATTGCGTCCGCAATGAAAGCATGGGCCATGAGCAAGGATGCCATGCACTACACGCATTGGTTCCAACCCCTCACCGGTGCCACCGCAGAAAAGCACGATGCCTTTTTTGAGCCCACCGAAGACGGCCGGGCCATTGAGAAGTTCAACGGAGCCATGCTGGTGCAGCAAGAACCCGACGCATCTTCTTTCCCGAACGGAGGAATTCGCAACACCTTTGAAGCCCGCGGTTACACTGCTTGGGATCCGACTTCTCCCGCGTTCATTATGAACGACACGCTGTGCATTCCAACCGTATTTGTATCCTACACCGGCGAGGCGTTGGATTACAAAACGCCTCTTCTCCGCGCCCTTCAGGCCATGGACACCGCAGCCACCCAGGTGTGCCAGTACTTCGACCGAAACGTGACCAAGGTGCATGCCACATTGGGGTGGGAGCAAGAGTACTTCCTGGTGGATTCTGCCTACTTTTCCGCTCGTCCCGACTTGTTGATGACCGGCAGAACGCTTGTAGGACACAGGCCAGCCAAAGGACAGCAGCTGGAAGACCACTATTTTGGCTCCATTCCTGAGCGCGTCTTGCAGTTCATGCGCGAGGTGGAATTTGAATCGCATTTGTTGGGGATACCCGTTAAAACCCGCCACAACGAAGTCGCTCCCGCTCAGTTTGAGTTCGCTCCCATTTTTGAAGAAGCGAATGTGGCTGTTGACCACAACTCGCTGTTCATGGATCTGCTGGAAAAAGTAGCCCGTCGTCATAATTTCCGGGTTTTGTTGCACGAAAAGCCTTTTGCCGGAATCAACGGTTCTGGAAAGCACAACAACTGGTCGCTGGCCACAAATACAGGAACCAATTTGCTGTCACCGGGAAAGACGCCAAAACGCAATCTCCAGTTTTTGACGTTCTTCGTGAATGCCATTGTGGCCGTAGACCGCCATGCGGACCTCCTGCGCGCTTCCATAGCCTCTGCGAGCAACGACCACCGGCTGGGTGCTAACGAGGCCCCTCCTGCCATTATTTCGGTCTTCTTGGGGCAGCAGCTGAGTGCCGTTCTGGACGAATTGGAGAAAGTGGAAAACGGAAAGTTGAGCCCCGAGCAAAAGACCGAACTAAAGCTCAATGTTGTAGGGAAAATTCCAGAAATCCTGCTGGACAATACCGACCGCAACCGGACGTCGCCGTTCGCTTTCACCGGCAACAAGTTTGAATTCCGCGCCGTGGGATCTTCGGCCAACTGCGCCCAGTCCATGACGGTATTGAATACCATTGTGGCTGAGCAATTGATGCTGTTCAAGTCCAAAGTGGATGCCTTGGTTGGGCAAGGTTTGAAGAAAGACGACGCCATTTTCAATGTGTTGCGCGACTTGATTTCCACCTCCCACAAAGTTCGGTTTGAAGGAGATGGTTACTCCGACGAGTGGAAAGACGAAGCTGCGAAGCGCGGATTGAGCAACTTGCCAGATACCCCACGCGCCCTCAAGGCCTATGTTTCCGAGTCGTCCAAAAGCGTATTTGAGCGTTTGGGAATCCTCAACCATGTAGAGCTGGAGGCCCGGTACGAAATCATGCTCGAAGACTATTTCAAGAAGATCCAAATTGAGAGCCGCACCCTGGCCGATTTGGTTTCCAACCACATTCTCCCTACGGCCATGGGCTACCAGGCCCAAGTGGCAGAAGGGGCATTGAAGCTCAAGAGTTTGTATGACGAGAAGGCTTTTGCTGCATTGGCGAAGCCCCAACTTGATTTGGTTTCCGATCTGGGCAACCGCATCCACATCCTTTCATCGGAGGTATTGGCCATGACCGAAGCCCGAAAAGCCGCTAATCGGTTGTCCAATCCCGAAGAAAAGGCCATTGCGTACTGCGATTCTGTAAAGCCCCATTTTGAGACCATTCGTTACCACGTCGATAAATTGGAACTTTCGGTAGACAACGCCCTTTGGCCTTTGCCTAAATACCGCGAAATGCTTTACGCCCGGTAAGTTTCTATTCGTTGGTTCAAAGAAATCCCCCGGTCGGTATGGCTTGGGGGATTTTTATTTCCTATTTTAGCCCTTTGTATACCCATTGGTCAACACTATGATGCCGACGTCCCGCTTATTTGCGTCCTTGCTTTTATGCCTTGTTTTACCGTTCATGGCTCAAGGTCAGACGGTGAGCAAACCTGCTGCAAAAACCGCTGCAAAAACCACGGTTGCGCCGTCGAACCCATCGAAAACGGATCCAAAGAAAGGGGGTGCGAATCCCAATGGGAAGCCGGTAAAGGAGGACGTAGTTAAGGAGCCTAAGGAGAAAGTTCAAACTCCCGCAGAAAAAGCGCAGGCCCAGAAAGCGGCCAAGGCAGAGAAAGTTAAGCGCCCCAAAATTTTACGCGACGCAGACGATTACTACAACGCCAAGGAATATTACAAGGCCATAGCGCTTTACAAAAAAGGTTTTTCCAAAGCCAAGGCGCGAACCGACAAAGCCGAAGTGGCCTACCGGTTGGGAGAATGTTACCGCTGGATCCGCCGGTACAAAGAGGCCAATGCCCAGTATGCACGTGCAATTAAATTGGGTTACAAGGATGCAGGGGTGTTATTGACTATGGCGGATATGCACAAGGCTTTGGATGAGTACGAAGAGGCCATGGTGGCCTATCAGGATTATTCCAAGCTCATGCCGCAAGACAACCGGGGCCCCAAAGGAGCCCAGTCCTGTAAGGATGCGCTGGATTGGAAAAAGGCACTTACCCGCTACCAATTGGGAAATTTGGCGTCCGTTAACTCGAAGTTCCATGAAGTTGGCTTGGCCTTTACAGGGAAGCCCGATTCGTACGAGGAAATTTTGTTTACTTCGTTTCGTGAAGGAGGATTGACCAAGCGGCAAGACGGCTGGACAGGTGAGTTCTTTTCCGATTTGTACACCGCACAGCGCCAAGCACCAGTTGGTTCCCCGAAGGCAAAGAAAGGCTCTAAGACCAAGCCGGATCCAAAAGCTGCAAAGAACCAAGTATTCAGCACGCCCGTTCTGATGCCCGAGCCGCTTAACTCGCCAGATCACGAAGGGGCCGCTGCCTACGACAGCCGCCGCCGCACCTTGTACTTTACCCGGTGCATGGACGTGAAACGTGCCCAGTTGGGTTGTGCTATTTACGAGACCAAGCGTATGGGTGTTGCGTGGAGCGCACCTGAACCCATTGTGTTTACCGCAGATTCCACCAAGAGTGTTGGGCACCCAAGCATCTCCTCCGATGACCAAATGCTCTATTTTGCAGGTGATTTGGACGGAAATAAGGGGGGCAAAGACCTGTGGGTGGCCAAATACGACCGCCGCAAGAAGAAATGGGGAACCCCCATCAATTTGGGCGACTACGTGAACACAGCTGGCGATGAGCTCTTTCCCTTTGTTCACGACGATGGCTTTTTGTACTTCGCATCCGACGGTCTTCCTGGTATGGGGGGCATGGATTTGTTCCGCGTGGAATTGGGTGCCGATGGATTGCCCATTGGAGAACCCGAGAACTTGCGCTCACCGATCAACTCCAAGAACGACGATATCAATTTGGTGCTCCGCCCCGGAGGTTTGCAAGACGGCTACTTGATTTCCAACCGGGACGGCGGTAAAGGGGGCTACGACGTCTGGACCTTCTACGAAGTGCCCTTGACCTACAAAATTCAGGGCAGCGTGGTTTCAGCCAAGACAGGCCGACCCATCGCGGCGGCTACCGTAAAAATCACCGGATCCGATGGCTTTTCGCATACGTTGGTGACCTCCAAAGAAGGCACCTTTGAATACGCATCCGAAAAGCTCAATGGAAATGTCACGTATACGTTCGCACTGGAGAAGAAAAAATTCCTGAATGCAACGAGTACGGCCAATACCGTGGCATTGGGTCTGGACAAATTCGCCTACCAAGACGACAAGAACACGTACCTGCATACCATTGGTTTCCAAGGTAAAATGGAGCCGATCGAGGTGCCCATCGTCCTTCCCAATGTATTCTTTGATTTGGCGAAGTGGGACCTGCGTCCCGAGTCGAAGGCGGCATTGGATTCGGTATATCGGATTTTGTTGGCCAATCCGAATATCACCATCGAGTTGCGGTCGCATACGGACTTCCGGGACACCGACGAAAAAAACCAGGTTTTGTCTCAAAACCGGGCCCAGTCCTGTGTGGACTACCTGATTTCCAAAGGAATTAAATCCGATCGTTTGGGCGCAGTTGGAATGGGCGAGAAAGAGCCTTTTGCCATCCCCGATGGCTACAAGGGGTATGGTGCGGCAGACTTCCCAGCAGGAACCGTGCTGAGCGAGCGCTACATCAAAGTTCTTCCCTCTACAAAGCAGGAAACCGCCCATCAAATTAACCGGCGCACCGACTTCAAGGTGGTTCGGGACGACTATGCGGCACCTTACGATCCGGCCCAAGAAATGGACGCGGCCGCTTTGGCAGCTGAAGAGGCCAAGAAAGTAAAAGTGGCACCCAAAGGCGAGTTCTACACCGTCGGGGACAAAGACAACTTCACGACCATTTGCCGAAACACCGGTTTGCTAATCACCGACCTCAAAAAATTGAACGGGGGATTGCGCGGCGTTCGCGTCTTCCCGGGCATGAAGCTGAAGGTTACCTTGGGGGGAGATTATGCGGAGTTCGATGCCAACCACCGGTTGGTGCAGTACGAAGAAACCTGGGGTTCCATTGCGAAGGTCTTGGAGATGAAGGAAAAAGAGTTGAAGACGCTCAATCCCGATATCGACGACGACTTGTTGCCAGGCATGTACATTCGGGTGAAGTAAACTGCAAGCAGTACCTTTGCCGCATGGAGCAAAGTGCGCGGTATGCCGGGAGGGGAGTGTCCTCCGGAAAAGAAGAAGTACACCAGGCCATTGCGCACTTGGACAAGGGATTGTTCCCCAAGGCGTTCTGCAAAATCGTACCGGATGATTTGACAGGCTCGGAGGAGCATTGTTTGGTTATGCACGCCGACGGCGCTGGAACCAAGAGTGCCCTGGCGTACATGGTCTGGAAGGAAACCGGTGATCTTTCGGTTTGGAAAGGCATCGCTCAAGATGCGTTGGTGATGAATTTGGACGACCTGCTGTGCGTGGGTGCGTTGGGGCCGATTTTGGTGAGTAGCACCATCGGTCGGAACAAGGCGTTGATTCCTGGGGAGGTCATTGGTGCCTTGATTTCGGGTACCGAAGAACTTCTGGCGGAGCTCCGCACCTTGGGGATGGACATTCGCTCCACAGGGGGCGAGACAGCGGATTTAGGTGATTTGGTGCGGACGGTCGTCGTGGATTCCACGGTTATAGCCCGCATGAAACGCAGTGACGTCATTGACAATGCCCGCATCCGTCCCGGAGATGTGATTGTGGGCTGGGCGTCGGACGGTCAGGCAACGTACGAGACCGAATACAACGGAGGGATGGGGTCCAACGGGCTCACGTCCGCACGGCACGATGTTTTCCGAAACGAATTGGCCCGGCGCTTCCCGGAGAGTTACGCTCCCGAGGTTCCGTCGGAATTGGTGTATACGGGCTCCTTCGGCCTGACCGACCCCGTCGAAGGGTCGCCCTTGTCGGCCGGCAAATTGGTGCTGAGTCCCACGCGCACCTATGCGCCCGTGGTGCAACACTTGTTGCAGAACAACCGCCAAGCGGTTCACGGCATGGTTCATTGTTCCGGTGGGGGGCAGACGAAGGTGCTGCATTTTGTGGAGGGGGTCAAGGTCATCAAAGACCACCTTTTCCCCGTCCCGGTGTTGTTCTCGACGATCCAAAAAGAGTCAGGCACGCCCTGGAACGAGATGTACCAGGTATTCAACATGGGCCACCGCATGGAAGTGTACCTGGCTCCTGAAGACGCCCACAAGGCCATTGAGGCGGCGGAGGCATTTGGCATTCGCGCCCAAATCGTCGGCCGGGTAGAGGCCTTGCCAGCAGGACACAAAGCTGCGCTGGAATTGCATACCCCTTACGGGTTGTTTACCTACGGAGGATGAGTTTTATTGACAAGCTCCATGCATTGGCCCAGCGGTACGACGAAGTCAACGATTTGTTGATGCAACCGGAGGTCTCTGCAGATCCTCCGCGTGCGGTACGGCTCAACCGGGAATACAAAACCTTGTTGCCTTTGGTAGAGGCTCGCGCTATCTACCTCCGTTTGTTGGACAACGAGCACGAGGCGCGAACCTTGCTTCAAACGGAGAAAGACCCGGAGTTGAAGGCCATGGCCAAGGACGAATTGGATGCCTTGGTACCGCAAATCGAACAATTGGAGTCGGAAATCAAAAAGATGCTGATTCCCAAGGACCCGGAGGATGCCAAGAATGCCGTTTTGGAGATACGGGCGGGAACGGGAGGAGACGAAGCCGGTTTGTTTGCCGCCGACTTGTTCCGCATGTACGCCCGTTTTTTGGACGAGAAGGGCTGGAAATACACCGTGTTGTCTGCTACCGAAGGCACCTTGGGCGGCTACAAAGAGGTCAGCGTCGAAGTCAACGGCGAAGAAGTGTACGGCACCCTCAAGTACGAATCGGGGGTGCATCGGGTACAGCGGGTTCCTGCTACGGAGAGCCAAGGCCGGGTGCACACGTCTGCAGCCACCGTCGCTGTATTGCCGGAGGCCGACGAATTGGACGTCCAGATCAACGATACGGACATCCGCAAGGACACCTTCCGGTCCAGTGGGGCAGGGGGGCAGCACGTCAACAAAACGGAGTCTGGGGTGCGTTTAACGCACATCCCCACCAACACCGTGGTGGAATGCCAAGACGGTCGCTCCCAGCACCAGAACTACGACCAGGCCCTCAAAGTTTTGCGGGCCCGCATTTGGGATGCCGCCCGGGCCGAGCGGGACAAGGCCATTGCCGACCACCGCAAATCCTTGGTGAGCACCGGAGACCGGAGCGCCAAAATCCGCACCTACAACTACCCCCAGGGCCGGGTAACCGACCACCGCATCGGGTTTACGCTGTACAACCTGCCGGAAGTCATGAACGGACAAATTGCCAAATTCATCGAAGAACTCCAGGTAGCAGAGAATGCCGAGCGCCTGAAAGAAGGAACCGAATAAACCGACGCCATGAACTACCACGAGCTCGTTTACGCCATTGAATCCAGACAGTCGGTCTTGTGTGTGGGATTGGACTCGGATGTGCAAAAGCTGCCTGCCGGATTCGCCCCCACGCCCGAATCCCTGTTTGGCTTTAACAAAGCCATCATCGACGCAACAGCTGACTTTGCGGTAGCCTACAAGCCCAATTTGGCTTTTTACGAGGCCTACGGATTGGCCGGTTGGAAGGCCCTGGAACAGACCATCGGGTATTTGCGCGCGCAGTATCCCGGCCACCTGACCATTGCCGACGCCAAGCGGGGAGACATTGGCAACACCGCCAGCCGGTATGCCCAAGGACTTTTGCAGGAACTGGGATTCGATGCCATCACCGTGGCCCCGTATATGGGGAAAGACAGCCTGGTTCCCTTCCTGCTCCCGGATAAATGGACCGTGGTTCTGGCGTTGACCAGCAATCCCGGAGCCGACGATTTTCAGCAACAACGCCTTGCCGATGGCCGTCCGCTTTATGCCCAAGTAATTGAGAAAGTTGCTTCTTGGATCCCGGTAGAGCAGCGTATGTTCGTTGTGGGCGCCACCCAACCGGAGGGGCTGAAGTCTGTCCGAGGGTTGGCCCCAGACACCTACTTCCTCGTGCCCGGCGTTGGGGCCCAAGGAGGGAACGTTCAGGATGTTTTGTCTGCGGCGGGATGGACCGATCGACCCGGAGTGGGTATTTTGATCAACGCCTCCCGTTCCATTCAGTACGCCTCCTCCGGTTCCGACTTTGCCGAATCTGCTCGCTTGGAAGCGGAAAAAATGCAGCGCGAGATGGCGCTTTGGATGCAGTCTAACCGGGCTTGGACGGACGCCGAAGCCTCGGGCAACGAACAACTTCCCGCATGAGAATTTTAGTGACGGGAGCCAATGGCTTGCTGGGCCAGATGGTGGTTCGGTTGTGTGCCGGTAGGGAAGGCGTAACGCTTTTGGCTACGGCCAAAGGAGAAGAGCGGATTGGCGCGCCCCTAAAGGCGAATAACGTTGACTACCGCACCTTGGACATAACGTCAAAGGAGGATTGGGAAAAGGCGTTGGATGATTTTTGTCCCGATTCGGTCCTGCATGCTGCCGCCATGACCCAAGTGGACGACTGCGAAGCCCAACCCGAGCTGTGCCAATCCCTCAATGTGGATGCGGTGGACGTGGGTGCCACGGCGTGCGAAGCCCGGGGCATTCACTTTGTTTTGCTGAGCACGGACTTCGTTTTTGACGGCGAAGACGGACCCTACGACGAGACAGCTATTCCGGCCCCCTTAAGTGTTTATGGGCATTCCAAATGGGAAGCCGAGAAGCGCGTTCAACGTTTAACCAGTCCTTGGGCCATTGTGCGCACCGTATTGGTGATTGGGAGTGTTCCCGGCCTCGGTCGGAGCAACATTGTTTTGTGGGCCGTGGATGCGCTCCGCCAAGGAAAAACAATTACCGTTGTCCAAGACCAATGGCGCAGCCCTACCTGGGCCGAAGATCTGGCGCGCGGCTGCCTGGCAGTATCTGAGCGACAAGCAACCGGAATATACCACATAAGCGGTGCCGAGGTCCTCTCGGTATTTGACTTCGTCGTGCGCATTGCAGCCGTTTTCGGTTTGGATCCTGCCTTGGTATTGCCCATCTCTACGGCTCAACTGGGACAGGCCGCCCAACGTCCGCCCAAGACCGGGTTTCTTTTGGACAAAGCACGGGCGGAATTGAATTACACGCCGCACTCTTTGGAGGAGGTGATTGCACGCTGCGGCCCAACCGAATAATTCAAGCATTTGGCTTGGCGCGATTGCTTATATTCGCAATCCAACCGGGCATGCACTGCCCGCTAGTATCTATTCTATGTCAACAAAAGCAGAATCGTGGGGTTCCCGCGTTGGATTAATTTTGGCCATGGCGGGCAACGCAGTGGGATTGGGGAATTTTTTGCGGTTCCCGGTGCAAGCCGTTCAAAACGGCGGCGGAGCATTCATGATTCCGTATTTGGTCAGCTTTCTGCTCATGGGCATTCCGTTGCTTTGGGTAGAATGGGCCACCGGCCGATTTGGCGGTCGATTCGGCAACCACAGCACGCCTTTTATTTTGCATGAACTCGACCCCAAGCGGGCCATTTGGAAGTACATCGGTGTATTTGGAATCTTCACCAATATCGCTGTTGCGGCTTATTATTGCTATTTAGAGAGCTGGACCCTCAGCTATGTTTGGCACTCCATCCAAGGAACCTTTGTCGGCCAGTCGGCCGCGGAGGTGGCAGGCATTTTTGGCGCATACATCGGATTGGAGAATCCGGTTGAGCCCATCGCTTTTTGGTTAATTTGCCTCGTTTTAAATACCTGGATTTTGTCCCGTGGATTGAGTGGGGGAGTAGAAAAGGTGGCCAAGATCGGAATGCCCCTTTTGCTCATTTTCGGTGTCTTTTTGGCGTACCAAGGGATCACGCTCCAAGCGGGAGAGAATGGAGCTTTGTTTGACGGAACCGTCGGTTTGAATTTTCTTTGGACCCCGGATTACTCCACCATTTGGTCCGCCAAAGTATGGTTGGCAGCCGCTGGCCAAATCTTCTTTACCCTGAGTGTGGGCATGGGCTCCATCCAATGCTATGCTTCGTACGTGAAGCGCAAGGACGACATCGCCCTGAATGCCATGAGCGCCGGTTGGATGAACGAATTTGTGGAAGTCGTGTTGGGAAGTTCCATCTTGATTCCCATTGCTATTGGCTACTTGGGCATCGATAAAGTGGTAGAGCTTACGCAATCAGGAGGCCTGGGGCTGGGCTTTAAGACCTTGCCCTATTTGTTTGCCCAATGGGGACCAACGCTTGGTATGTTTGCCGGCGTGGCGTGGTTTGGTCTGTTGTTTTTTGCCGGTATTACCTCCTCTTTGGCCATGGGAACTCCGGTCATGGCCTTCTTGCAGGACGAATTCGGCTGGAAACGCAATCCTTCCGCATGGGCCTTTGGTGCCATTGTTTTGGTTTTGGGAGCGCCGACCGTATTGTGGTTCAACGAGGGCGTATTTGACGAGTACGACTACTGGGCGGGTACGGTAAGCTTGGTTGTCTTTGCTTTGATGGAAGTTATTTTGTTCGCTTGGGTTTTTGGCATGGAAAAAGGATGGGCCGAAATCAACCAAGGAGCCGACCTCCGCATTCCCACGGTCTATCGTTTCATAATCAAATACGTAACGCCTGTAATCTTGTTGGGGGTTTTTGTCGGTTCTCTCCCGGCCATTTACGACAAAATCACCCAGCCGGCCAATGCCTATGTGGTAGGTGCCCGGTTGTTGTTATTGGCCCTCTACATTGCAATATCCCTGGCTGTTTACGCCGCTTACAAAAAACGCCGCAACGCCATTATTCGTTAAACGATGAACGATTCTGCCTTTTTCACCATGATTGCGGCCCAGGGATTGGTGACCCTGTTTACCGTGTACTTCTTTGTATTGGTTCTCCGAACACCTCCCAGGCCGGAACCGGATTCGTTTGAAGAAAACGACGAGCGCGACTAAACCATGCGGCTCCGGTTCCCTGTTCGTTCGCAGCGCATAGGGACGGGTTTGATCCTGGCCGGAGCCTACATGTGGATGGGGCTAAACGTTTGGTTTCGACCAGTCGTACCGCCTCCGGAGCCCACGTGGTTTCCCGTGCCGCCCGAATCGGAGCAGGACCGTCCGCGGGAGAGGGAGCGCTTCCCCCGCTCCAACTCCCGCGACTTCCCATCGAACCGTCGCCCACTAGGCACCCGGGACACAAATGTGGTTTGGGTCCAACGCCCCAAATTGCGCTACCCTGTGGACCCCATAGACGCGAATGCATTGGACAGTTTGGACGTTCTCGAGTGGGGCGTTTCGCCATTTTCGGTTGCTGCTTTCTTTCGGGCACGACGAACATGGAGAGGGTTTGTATCTCCCGATCAGTTCCCCAATTCTGCTTCTATTTGGCCCATCGCCTGGACGTTTGGCCCTTTGCCTCCGCCCAGGGTGCTGCATACCCTGTCCAAAGAGGAACTGGGAAGGCACCCGTTGATTGGCTGGGAGCGCGCAGCCGCTTACCACCGCTACCGAAGCCGGGTCCGTCCCGTTCGGTCTTGGGGGGAGTTGCGTGCCCTCTCGGGTTGGGGAGAAGTAGACGAAACCTTGTTGCGCAGATACTTCGTTTTAAGTCGGAAAGATTCCTTATCTTTGCACCCTTAATGAAAGGAGGTGTTTTAGCATGTTGGTAGTTCAAATCAAAGAAGGAGAAGGCATTGACCGCGCGTTGAAGCGTTACAAACGCAAGTTTGACAAAACAGGTACGATGCGCCAACTGCGTGCCCGCCAGGCATTCCAAAAGAAGTCGATTTCTCGACGCATGGAAGTAATCAAGGCGGCCTACGTCCAGACGCTCCGTCGCGCAGACATGGAATAACCTCCTCGTCCATACGATAATCAAAAGCCCCGTTGGTTCCCAACGGGGCTTTTTTGTGGTACATTTCCCCCTGCTAACCAGGTTACAATCGCGCCGTCCTCCCATGTCCCCCTCACTTTCTCCCCAAAAAGCGATGCATGCCGCCGATTCGTTGGAATTTGCTTTGGAGGCCTTTGTGGGCCACTTGGAGAGGGAGCGTCGGATGTCTCCGGCCACAGTAGAAGCTTACCGCAGGGATTTGTACTTTTTTGTGACGTATTTGCGGGAGCAATACGAAGTGCAGGAACTGCCTCCCATTCAGACCCTTCATGTGCGCTCTTGGTTGGCCGAAGCGGCGGAT
>JBILEM010000183.1:0-3532 GCA_044352085.1 Schleiferiaceae bacterium | reverse complement strand
TGTGGTCCCCGTTGAGTACTTAGAAACCTTTTAAACGTTTAGCTATGCTGTCTGCACTGTTGGTCGACGACGAAGCCCAGGGTCGTTCTGCGCTGCGCGGAAAATTGGAGTTGTTTTGTCCCGAGGTGAAACCCATTTGGGAAGCATCCTCCGTCGACGAAGCCTATCCGCTTTTGGTGGGCCAGCGGCCCAACTTGCTCTTTTTGGACATTCACCTGGGAGACAAACTCGGTTTTGAACTGCTGGAACGTCTGGCCGCCGACGAAGCCCAATGGAACGGAGAGGTCATTTTTGTAACTGCCCACGACGAGTTCGCGGTGCGCGCCATCCGGTTTAGCGCGCTGGACTACCTCCTCAAACCCATCGACCCCGAGGAGCTGGTATCTGCCGTCCGCCGGGCCGAGCAACGACGCGGGTTTGCTCCGGGTCTGCCGGTGTTAATGGACCACGTCCGGGGAAATTCCGAGGCGGGTAAGAAAATCGTCGTCCCCTGCCAGGACGGCATGCACATTCTGCGGGTAGCGGAAATCGTTCGCTGCGAGTCAACCAGCAATTACACGCAATTTTTCATGAAGTCGGGCAAAAAACTGCTGGCTTCCAAAACCCTCAAGGAGTACGACCTGCTGCTGGCCGACTACGGCTTTGAACGCATCCACAAGAGCCATTTGGTCAACATGGAATTCGTCAAGCGCTACGTCCCGTCCGACGGCGGCTACGTTATTTTGGAAGACGACTCCACCATCCCGGTGGCCAACCGCAAAAAAGACGTATTGGTGGCTCGGTTGCGGGCGTTGTGAGGCCAAGGGCCAAGCCGCTATCGAAGTAAGAAACGTTTACAATTCCCCCGCCATCCGGAGTACGCGCTCCTTCAGGGACTCCTTATAGGCCACCATCTTGGCTTGGATTTCCGGGTTGGAGGTGCCCAAAATCTGGGCGGCCAAGATCCCGGCGTTGGCTGCGCCGTTCAGGGCAACCGTGGCCACGGGAACTCCGTTGGGCATTTGCAAGATGGACAGAACGCTGTCCCATCCGTCGATGGAATTGCTGGACTTCACCGGTACGCCAATGACGGGAAGGGGCGTTAGGCTGGCCACCATACCGGGCAAATGCGCAGCGCCTCCGGCGCCGGCAATAATGACTTTCAAACCGCGGTCCACGGCCGTTTTGGCGTATTCCACCATGCGTTCCGGGGTCCGGTGCGCGGAAACCACCGTCATCTCGAAAGGAATTCCCCACTCGGCGAGCAAATCGGCGGCGGCTTGCAGGACGGGAAGGTCGCTGCTGCTGCCCATGATGATTCCAACCATGGTCGTTCGGTATTAAGAAGGCAAAGTTACAACCTGCAACGCATCGCGGCCTTCGGCCGCTCGCTGGCGCGCCAAATCAGCCGTTTCCGCCACCGCGGTGAGGTGGCCCATTTTCCGAAAGGGGCGGGTTTCCCGCTTCCCATACAAATGGAGGTGTACGCCCGGCAGGGCCAAAACGCGGTCTCCACCGATGTAGTGCACCGGTCCGCTGTGGCCTTCGGCGCCCACCACGTTGGCCATGGCGGCAGCCGCGTGGGCCTGGGTACTGCCCAGAGGAAGATCGCAGGCCGCCCGAAGCAGCTGCTCAAATTGGGAGGTGGCGCAGGCTTCCAGGGTCCAATGCCCCGAATTGTGCGGCCGTGGGGCCACCTCGTTGATCCACAGGTTGCCGGAGCGGTCCACAAAGAACTCCACGCTCAGCAAGCCAACCAGGTCGAGGGCAACGACGAGTTCCCGGGCCAGGGATTGGGCACGGTCGGCTTGTTCGGGGGACAGACGGGTGGGAACCACCACAAACTCCACCTGGTTGGCCGTCGGGTGGAAGTCCATGTCGGTCACTGGGAAAGCGGCCATTTCTCCGCGGGGAGACCGCGCTACTTGCACGGCTACCTCGGTCGAAAGGTCTACGAGCTGCTCTGCAATGCACTCGCCTTCGGGGAGTACGCGGGCTTGCTCCTCGGTCCGCACCAGCTGGACGCCAAATCCGTCGTACCCTCCGGTCGCGGCCTTCCAGACAAAGGGCAAGGGCCAAGCGCCCTGCGCGCGGTCGGCGTGCAAAGCTTCTACCGTCGGGTACACTGAAAAAGGTGCCGTGGGCAGTCCGGATTCCGCGAAAAACGCCTTTTGTCGGGCTTTGTTTTGCAAAATATGCAACACGCGTCCGGGGGGGAAGCAGGGAATGCCTTCCCGCTCCAGCTGCATCAGGGCCTCGGCATTGACGGCCTCGATTTCCAAAACCACCGACTGGCAGGTACGGCCAAAGTCCAGCACCGTTTGGTAGTCGGTCAGGGCGCCGCGGTCAAACCGGTGGGTGCCCCACTGCGCCGGAGCGTCCGGGGAGGGGTCCAAAACGGACGTGGCAATGTCCATCTGGCGGGCTGCTGCCAAGAGCATTTTGCCCAGCTGGCCTCCGCCAACGATGCCGACGGTGAAATTCGGATTGGAGAAAGGGGAAGAATTCATGCCGTTTTTTTAGGAGATCGGGGAAGTAGGAGGGGGGGAGTTCGTCCACACCACCTCCGCCAGCGGGTGCACGGCAAAGGTACGCCCCGAGGGAATTTCGGTGCAGGAAATCCGGGTGCGTCGACGAGGGCCCTTTACAAAGGTGCGGCCGCTCGCCAGCCGGAAGGATGCGCCTTCGGGGAGGTCGGCCACGTTTTGTTGGTGGGCAGCGCGGGGCCGCAGCACGGCCAGCAGCGCGGGGTCTGCGCCGCAGGAGGCCTTGGGTTTTCGCATGGACCGCGCCAAAACCGCCGCAACTTCGGGCTGAAACACTCCCGCTGCTAAAAAGGGAGCCACCACGCTTTGGTAGGCCTGTTGCCATTCTTTGCCGTGCGGGGCAGGGCGAGGGACGTGGCGGGATTTGCCTGCCAAGACAGCAGAAATGCGGCTCCAGGTGCTGCTGGATTCGGATGCGGTGTCCCGTCTTTTTTGCCAGTCGGCTTCGACGTGGGCATGGGCCAACTCGTGCAGTAGGGTAAGCAAAAAGGCGTCGGGGGGAAGGTCCCGATTAACGCGAATACGGGCCGGTTTACCGGCGTGGGCAGGTCGAAAGTCGCCCCATTTGGAACTTCGCGGGGCCACGGCTTGGACGGTGCCGGGAAAGGCCTCTATCCACGACTGAACCAACTGCCGGGCAGCGTCGTTGGGCAAGAGGGCACTCCAACTCACCGAGAGGCAGAGAAATGCGGACAGTCGCACCCCCGGGCACCCCCGCAGGAAGCGGCCAGCCCTCCCAATGCCACCAGCATCAGAACGGCGAAAAGGAAAGAAAAGAGACGTTTCACCCCGTAAAAATAGCGTAATTTTAAGGCATGATTTATCGCTTTTTGGCTGAACTGGGCGCGTACTGGAAATTTTTGCTCCAGGTCTTTCGCCGGCCCGAGCGCTTTGCCGAGTACCGCAAGGCCTTTTGGCGGGACGTGGACAGCCTGGGCGTCAAGACTTTGCCGCTGGTGATCATCATTTCCTTGTTCATGGGCGCGGTGGTTACCATCCAGACCGCG
>JBILEM010000182.1:0-3541 GCA_044352085.1 Schleiferiaceae bacterium | reverse complement strand
GGGCAGAATCCCAACCGCTGGTTTCGCCGGACCATCCTGGTCGCACCAAATCCAATGAAGTAACGTGTGCCGTATTGTACCATAAACCATTGACCAAAACGTTGCCCAAGGTATACCAAGTGATACCACCGTCGTAGGACCAGTCAACGGATCCCCCGTCGTGGTACAATTCGGTGTACATGTTGTGTTTGAACTTCATCAAATAGACCTTGCTGCTATCCAATACGAAGAAGGGCGTATGAAGAGCACTTTGGGTCATGTTGTCGTAGTTGGCAGACAACTTGGTCATCCATGCTTTGGTGCCGTTGCTTGCTGCGTTTAGAACCGTTTGATTGGGTGTTCCAAATTCCCAATCGTGGGGAAGGTCTTTGTTTTTGTAGTGGAGACCTAACCATGCCGGGGTCGCGGGATTTTCAAAGTCGTTGCAGTATCCACTGCCTGCGGTAATGGCAACTTCGTCCAACGTTGTGAAGGCCTTGCAGAGCTGGTCATCCGTCACCAAGTTGTCTTGCTTGTTGTTGGGTCGAGCCGTTTGAACGCAGATGTTGTAGGTGCCGGCTCCACCGTTTACCCACACTTGGTCAAACTCGAACCACCGTGTAGCACCGCGAAGCAAGGGGGGGGAGAAGACCACGGTTTCGTAGGCAGACCACGCTCCTCCGTTTACTTGGTAGCGCACCTGGCACGAATCCAGTTTCTTGGCTCCGGTGTTTTGCAAACGCACTTTGATGTGTGAAGTGTCTCCGGGAATAATCAAGTACTCGCGGGTGTCCACCACAATGGGGGAAGCAGAGTTCTGCGGGGGTACGTACAGTTCGAAGTCGTCAATGGCCCAACCTTTTCCGGTGCCGCTGGCGCCCGTAGCCATGCGGAAACGCAAGCGCAAGGGGTTGACGTTAAAGTTCCAAATGTTCAAGGGGATGCTGGAGGAAATCCACTGGTTGCCCGTAGTCCCCGTCCAACCCGAACCATTCAAAGCGGTTACAGAGGGTGCTCCGTACTGGCTACCGTACCAATTTACGCCTACATTGACCGAACTGTTGCCCAGGAGATTCCACGTGTTGTTGTTAAAAAATTCCACGCAGCCTCCGTCGCCAGCACCAAAATCAAAGAACTGCTTGAAGCGAAGTTCTGCACCTACAATGGTGTCGAAATTCTTTAAGGTGGGAACGCGCAGGACTTCGTTTCGCCCGGGATGGTAATTTTCACGAAGCCCGGTTACCCACGCGCGAGATCCCGAAGCAGCCGTGGTGAAGGCCCCTCCTTTTTGCGGTGTTCCAAATTCCCACATTTGCATGGAAGTAGCGGTGGTATTCGTGGGGCCAAAGGTGATGCCATTGGCCTGCGCAAAGAATCCCATTTGGTCTCCATCGCACCCTTCAAAGTTGATGGGGCCAAAAGGAATGTTGTAGTCTACGGTTCCTGCTGTGATGCGTTTGGCGGTGTCGTTGAAGGCATATCCATCACCCGCAAGAGTGGTCCACGCCTTGAGTTCAAAATCACCGGAGTAGTAGGTGGGCCCTACGGGTAAGGTAAAGTTGGCTGTGCCTCCTGCAGGGATGTTACCGGTGAATGTTGCGGTGTAGGTGGCAACGTTGGTCGGGGTGCACAAATCCTTCACCGTGTACGATACAGGAATGCTCGTCTTGGCGGTCGTGCCGTAGTTCCGTAATACCAAAACCGGTGCGACGGATGCCGCCTGAACGGCTGTTGAGTTGGCAGGAGTCGAGATAATGGCTACCCCCACATCGTTTGCCACGCGGTTGTACAAAGTGAAATTGTCGAAGGCAATGTCTGCCAATGAACCGGCATTGTTCTTCTTTGCAACCAAACGCAAGCGGACAACTTTGTTCGCATAGGGGGCTAAACTAACAGAGTAGTACTTCCAATCTTGCGTGGCATCGGTGTGTTGGGCAGGCGTAACAGAAATCGCACTGTTGGGCACGTTCACCCAAACGTTGGTATTGACATCCACTACCTGAACACCTACGGAATTGATGTCCGTGCCGTTCATGTGGTACCAAAACTCCAGCGTAGGGTTGGTCATGCCTCCAAAATCGATGCACCGGGTGGATTGCCACAACGCGGTTGGGGAATTGGCTCCAAAGGACCCTTCGGTGTAGAGGTAATTGCCCGTGCGACCAAAGCCAAAACGCGGACCGGTATTGGCTGTTGTGGTCAAACCGGATTCCACCATAAATCCGAATTCACCGCTGTTGGACGCTGGTACCGAAGTCCACTCCGTCGTACCGAAAGTTCCCGGATTCAGAGCTGTGCCGTTGCCGGGAGCCCAAGTGCCTCCTTCAAAGGTCAACCGATGCGGGAACGTCTGCAACGGTGCCAAGTGGTCAATGGTTCGCGGTCCAATGGAGTCGTTATCGGACTTGTTGTCGTTGGGCGCATCGACAAACACCTTCATGGTGTAGGAGGCAAAGGCAGACAAGTTGGCCTTAGGGGTAAGGGTGTAAAAGGCTGTATCTCCCAGGTTCAGGGTTTTGTTGATGGTGTCCCGGAAAACGACAGGGGGGTTGGTGCCCTGACGCAGCACAAACCCTACCGGTATGCGCAAAATGGGCGAAAAACCGTTGTTTCGGACGTGAATTCGGACGGGTTCTTGGTTGGTGTACGAGCAGAATCCGTTTTGCGGGCGTTGAAAAGCAAGCACCTCCATTTCAACGGGATTGGGCTCGTATACCTTGATGTCATCGATTGCTATGTCTCCCAAGTCCTGGGTAGCAGAACCGGTTTTCGTTGCCCGGAAGCGCAAACGGATGTTGCGGTTGTTGAAGGCATTGAGGTTAACCACCGCTTTCTTCCAAGCAGCTGCCGTGGAGCCTTGCTGCTGACCGGTCAAGGTAAATACCCCCAATACCCAGTCCGCGTTGGCATTAACCAGTGAGCTGTTGGTATCCACATCGATGATCAAGTTGCCCATGTTGGCGCCAAACATGTGGTAGTAAAACTCCAAAGCCACATTCGTCATGCCACTCAATTTGAGACAAGGAGTGATCAAACCGGTAGATCCTCCGGCGGTGCCTTGAGAAGCTTCCGTGTAGAGGTACTTTCCGTTGCCGGTGGTGTTGTCTCCCGCCGGACCGGTATTAAAGGTTCCTGTCGGGCCGGTGCGCACGGACCAAGCAAAACCCGTTTGGTTGGCCAATGGGGAAACGGTCCAGTTTCTGCCCGCAGGCGGATTGCCCACGGGGAATATGCCTCGGTGGGTTGTTCCTGTGTTTCCTGTTCCGCTGCCGGCAATCCAAGAAATGTTATCAAAGGTTTCCGTGTATGGGAAAGTGGTGATCACATTGGGGAAAGAGTTCGGCAAGGTGGTTCCACATACCAAGGGAGGGGAAGGATTCCGCCAAAAAGTATTGAAGTTGGGATTGGCAGTCAGCGCTGGCACACGGGTTTTATTCATGCACGAGGTACAGTCATAAATTTCAAGGTACCAATCGATGGTGTCCCCGACAGCTAATCCCGTAAACGTATGGGAGTAGTTCGAAGAGTCCGGACATGCCGCTGGATTGACGGCGGTCATGTT
>JBILEM010000181.1:0-3561 GCA_044352085.1 Schleiferiaceae bacterium | reverse complement strand
GCCAACCTGGTGCATCCCAACTTTAGCGCCTGGCCGGACCACACCACCGGAACTGGAATGTACATGGCCGTGAACGGTTCGGTAACCGCCAACAAGGTGTTTTGGCAACAGTCCGTCCCCTTGCCTCCCGGCGCGCAGGTGACCATGACCTACTGGATTTTGACGATGGCCACACCCGCCAGCAGCGTGCGGACCAAGGTGAATAACGTGGCCGTGGGGCAGGTCTTGGCCGCCCCCTTGACCACCGGGGTTTGGACCCAGCACCAGCAAGTGTTTACCGCAGGCACGGGCGCCACAACCTTGGTGACCCTGGAATCCGTTTTCACCGCCTCTGCCGGCAACGACTTTGCCCTGGACGACATTTCCTTCGCCTACAACTGCCAAGACACGGACACCATTCAAGTCGTGGCCAAACCCAAGGCTGTTTTGACGATGTCCCTGGCCGACACCACCGGGTGCGGCACGGTATGCCCCACCTTCGCTGGGTCCGTCAGCGGCCCCGCGGTGACCGGCCTGAACTGGGATTTTGGCGACGGCACCACGGCCTCCGGTTTCAACCCAACCCATTGCTATTCCACCCCGGGCACGTACACGGTTTCCTTGAGCGGCACCACCTTGGGCGGCTGCACCACCACCTTGTCCCGTCCGTCCGTAACGGTTTTGCCGGGCGCCAACCTTTCCGCAACCCCCACGGACACCACCGGTTGCGGCTCGTTGTGTGTAACCTGGACGAACACCAGCACCTTCACGCCGGGCTATCCGCTGCAGGCGGTCTTGTGGGAATTTGGCGACGGCACCTCGGACACGGCTTGGAGTCCTTCGCATTGTTATGCAGCCCCCGGCCAATACACCGTTCGGCTCACGGTTTCCGTGACCGGCGGGTGCACCACCACCCGAACCTGGCTGCGTCAGGTACGCATTGGCGCCTATCCCCAAATTGGAATTGTTCCTACGCGGACCCGGTTGTATCCGGACAGTGCCCAAGTCGGCTTTCAAGTGACAGGCGCCCCGGCCGGCTCCACCTTTGCCTGGGTACTGGGCGATGGAACCACGGCCACCACCCCGGGCTTGGTGCACACCTACGTGCCGGATACCCATTACGTGGCCTGCGTTGTGGTCACCTCGCCGGAAGGGTGTTCGGACACCGCCTGCGTGGACCTGTGGTCGGCCATCCGCATTCAGCTTCCCAACGTGGTGACGCCCGACAACAACGGCACGAATGACTTTTGGATGCCGGAGGCGGTCGGGCACGACTGGATTCATTGGGAGGTCCATGACCGCTGGGGACAGCGCGTCTTTTCTACCGAGGAGCGCGGTGTGCGGTGGGATGGAACGTTCAACGGCAGACCCGTTCCGGAAGGGGTGTATTTTGTCTCTGTAAAAGCCGGGAATGGAGGCGGCCTTCGGGGCCAAGCGGCCGGCGCGGTTCACGTGTTTCGGTGAGCGGACGAACGAAGTCGTGCTCGGATTTATGCGGAATTTCGTACCTTTGCAGGCGCTTAGATGGCCCTTTAGTACAATGGATAGTATTCAGGAATCCGGATCCTGAGATATAGGTTCGATTCCTATAGGGGCTACCACCAAAAAAAACCCAGACCGAATGGTCTGGGTTTTTTGGTTTAAAACGGCACGAGGCGCGTTATTCCGCGGTAGGGGGTTGCGGTTTGCGGGCTGCAGCGGGTTTCTTGGCCGCTGCTGGCTTCTTGGCAGCCGGTTTGGCTGCAGCGGGTTTCTTGGCTGCGGCAGCCGGTTTGGTTGCGGTTGGCTTCTTTGCGGCGGCGGGTTTGGCGGCCGCCCCTACCTGGCTCACCGTGGCGCGCAGAGCAGCAACCTCCGTTTCCAGGGCGGCTCGTTGGGCATCGGCTTCGGCTTTGGCATTTTGGAGATCCCGGTAGGTGGCTTGCAAACGGTCGATCTCGGCTTCCAAGGAGGCACGGTCGTCGCTCTCCTTGTTCTGAAGGAGAAAGGTGTACACAATATAAACGGCAATCGAAACAAGAACCACAATGCGAAAGGTCTCTTGGTAGGGCTTCAACGGCCCGTAAGTCAGTCCAGTCAAATACAGGATGGCGGCCAAGACACCCACACCGATGACCACGCGTTCGATTTGATTCAGTTTCATAATCAATAGGTTACTCTGGTTACGACGAAGATAACCAATTTGTGTATCTTCGGAATGTTTGTTTTGATTTCGTCAAATTATTGCTTTATGAAGTTTCGCTTTCTACCGTTGGTTTCGGGATCCGCCGTGTTTTTGGGTTTTTTGGTATTCTTAGGGTCAACGGGGTCGATGCAGGCCGAGGTCGGGGTGACGAGAGCTGCAGTGCGCGGTGCGGCACGGCAAGACACGATTGCGCCCAAGGTCGATAGCGTACTGGGGGCCGACGACAAATCGGCCCTCTTGATTTCGGCGGTAGAGGAATTGCCGATTTACCCGGGGTGCGAAGCAGCTGTGGCCGCGTCGCGGGAAGAAGGTTTTGAATGTTTCAATCGGATGATCATGGCGCTGGTTTCTCGCAACGTGGCCTATCCCCAAAAAGCCCGTCATTTAAACATTCAGGGCAAAGTCTATGTACGTTTTATTATTGAGAAGGACGGGTACGTTTCCAATGTGGAGGTGGCACGCTCGGCGGATCCGGAATTGGATGCGGAAGCCGCGCGCGTGATAAGAATGTTGCCGCGCATGGAGCCAGCCAAAGTGAACGGAAAGCCGGTTCGAATTACGTATACCATTCCCATCAATTTTCGATTGAAGTAAAGACAGCCAAGCAACCATGAAGAACACTCCGCGCGTCGTCTTGTTTATCGGTCTTTTTTTGCTATTGGCAGCGCCCTCTGTCTGGGGGCAGCGCATCGTTTCCGCTTCCGGCAGTTCCGTCGCCCGGTGGGACGGTGACCGGTTGGTTTCGGCTTCGGGCAGCCTGTTGGGCCGCATGGATGGAATGCGGGTGGTGGATGCTGCGGGCCGACTGCTGGGCCGCGTGGACGGAGACCGACTGGTGGATGCCTCTGGGAGGCTGCTGGGGCGGATGGACGGAGACCGCATCGTTTCTGCATCCGGTCAGTTGCTGGCGCGGTTTGACGGGGCGCGGTTTGTGGATGCCAGCGGCCGGTTGGTGTACCGCATGGAAGGCGTGCGCCGGGTTCAGGCGGCCGTGTATTTTACTTTTTTTTAGGCCGGCGGGGGTTATGGCCGAACACGTGGCAGCTTATCGTTTCGCGGGGGTCGGCAAGCGTTTGATTTTCTCCAAGGACCACCCCTTGGCCAATTCGTCCACGATCTTATCCAAGTAGCGCACTTTTTGGGAGGTCGGGTTTTCGATGTTTTCGACCCGGTAGCCGCAAATGGTACCCGTTATTTTGGCGGTGTCGGGATGCAGGGGCATGCGTTCGAACAGCTCGGTAAAGGTCCATTCCGCGGCTACGGCGGCTTGCAAACCGGCGTCGTCCACTTGAAGGGCCCACTGGAGCACAGCGTCAAGTTCCTCCCGGGTTCGGCCTTTGCGCTCTACTTTGGCTACGTACAGGGGGTAGATGGCGCCAAATACCAGGCGGGCCATG